>JAIFLU010000099.1 GCA_020048915.1 Bacteroidota bacterium
TTCTAATTTTGATTTTCTCAAACTGTATGTATATGAAATTTATTAAATTGTTTTTTGCCATCTTTATAATAGGAGTAATTGGCTTTTTTGCATGGAATTTTCTGAGTCCATATTCTAAAACCAATCCGCTGGATGCTATTCCTCCCAATGCGGTTTTTATTGCCGAAACCAATAACCTCTTCGAAGCCTGGGGGAAGTTGTCATCGAACAAAGCTTGGAACAAATTGAAAAGACAACCTATTTTTGCCAAACTGGGAAAAGGGGTGGGGATGATGGATACCATTATTCAAAGTAACCGTCATTTGTCGGAGTTTATAGGACACCGCAAAGTATATGTTTCAGTTAACATACTAGATAATGGTAAGTATGACCTGGCATACATCATCGACCTCCGCCGAATTTCGAAATTATTAAAGATAAAAGACCTGGTCAGCGATTTTTCCACTTCTTCCCTGAAGGTAAAAAAGCTGGAATTGGGTGCTGTCGATTTATTTGAGGTTGAACTGAAAAGCACGCAACAAAAATTTTACTGCTATTTCCAGAACAACTTATTTGTGGGGTCGTTTTCGAAAGTAATGCTTGAAAATTCTCTTAAAAATCCCTCTTCTCAATCGTTTGGCACCGATCCTTTTTTTACAGAAATAACCGATAAAACAAGCAGTGCCGGAATTTTCAGACTGTACATTAATTACATAAAATTAAACAGCTACCTAAAAGGAATGTTGGTGACTGTAGATGAAAATACCAAAAACTTCACCAAAAGCCTTCGGTATACCGGATTGGCATTCGATCTTTTACCCGATGGAACTGTTAGTTGCGAAGGTCTGACTATGTTGAACGATTCAATTCATTCTTCGCTTCAAGCTATAATAAACTCGGGTACTGGAAATTCATCCATAGAGGAAGTTTTGCCATTGAAATTTTCGTCGTCTGTTAGCTTGTGTTTTAATAAGTTTACCGATTATTTTGATAATATGCAGGAGTCGCTCAAGCAAACTCCATATGCTTATGATAATTATCAAAAGGAAATTTCAACGGTCGAAAAATTTCTGGATATTAATGTTCGTGAAAATTTTCTCGATTGGATTGGCGAGGAAGTTGCAATTGCTCAGCTAACACCAATGGGCCTGGGGAAAAATAATGAGTTTGCTGTATTTTTAAAAACCAGGAATACCAGTGATGCCAAAGAAAATCTTGCTTTTATTGCCAAAAAAATAAAAAACCGCACGCCTGTTAAAATAGAAGATGTTGATTACAAAGGATACAATATTAGTTATCTCTCTGTAAAAGGCTTTTTCAAAGTATTCCTGGGAAAATTATTTCAGAAGCTGGAAACACCTTATTACACAATAGTTGGTGATTATGTGGTATTGAGCAATCATCCACAGGTACTTAAGGTCATTATTGATGGGCAGGCTGATGAAACGTATCTGGAGAAGCAACGTTATTTTTCAGATTTTTATTCGCGCTTTGGCCGAAAATCGAATGCTCTGATGTTGGTGAATACTGCCAATATGCTCGAAAATTTAAAATTGACCTTAAAACCTGCATCGTGGCAGCAATTGCAGCAAACACGCGATAACGTATTGTCCTTCCCATTTATTGGATTTCAGATGGATAAAGACGGAGATTATTTCCGTACCCGTTTTTATGCATATTATAATGATGAAAATACTAATGAGCCGGGAACTATTGAAAATAAAGACTCTTCTGCCTCCGATTCTATTTCGGCTGGTGATGTAAGTCTGGAGGTTATGAATTGGGTAAAAAATGCCGATGGAATTATCCCCATTGACCTTAAGCTAAATACCTATAAAGATACTTTTCCGAATGGCCAATTAAAAGTGGAGTTTGAAGTTAAGGCCGGGTTTAAGGATGGAAATTATCGGGAATATTACCAAAATGGGCAGTTAAAGCTTAAAGGCGAATACAAAGACGATAAAAAAGAAGGCACATGGAGAGCCTACGATGAATCAGGTAATTTGATCGGAAAACTGGAATTTGAAAAAGGAAATAAATTATCTGATTGATTAAGGAGCAAGTCTTCTCATCGTCCATTCGTCGCCGTTTACAATATACTCAATCCGGTCGTGGAGACGGTTAGGTCTTCCCTGCCAGAATTCGATTACTTCCGGTATTAACCGAAATCCTCCCCAATGAGCAGGTCGGGTTATTTCTTTTGATTCAAATATATCTTCAAATTCTTTATACCAATCTTTTAGAGTATTTTTATTTGGAATAACATCGCTTTGAGGAGATGCCCAGGCTCCAACCTGACTTTCAAATGGTCGGGCATTAAAATATTCGTCCGATTCTGTTGAGGATATTTTTTCGACCTTACCTTCAATGCGTACTTGACGTTCGAGCGTTGGCCAGAAAAAAAGAAGGCAGGCATGTTTATTTTGCACTAGTTGTTTCCCTTTTTTACTGTTGTAATTGGTGAAAAAATCGAATCCATTATCCGCAATGTGTTTTAGCAGGACAATCCTAGATGAAGGTTTGCCTTCGGACGAAACAGTAGATAATGTCATGGCATTAGGCTCGGTCATAGAATTTGATTTCATAACCTCATCCAACCAGAACCGGAATTGCATTATGGGATTCGATTGCAGGTCCGACTCGTTTAATTCTTTTAACGTATAATCTTTTCGTGATTGAGAAATATCTTGCATATAAATTAACTTCTTGCTTTTAACAAAAGTAAGGAAAATAAGTGAATTGAGCGGTACTATTTGTGGTATGAATTTTAATGTTATATAGCCTTAAGACTGAGATCCAGACTTTTAATTTGGTGAGTCAGTGCTCCAACAGATATATAATCAACTCCACATGCAGCATAATCGCGGATGGTTTGAAATGTTATTCCACCGGAAGATTCTGATTCGCATTGACCTTTTATTAGTTCCACTGCTTGTTGGGTTTGTTCGATATTGAAATTGTCGATTAAGATACGATGCACTCCGCCTAATTTAAGAATAGTTTTGATATCAGCCAAACTCCGGGCTTCTACCTCAATTTTCAGATTCTTATTTTTAGCTTTTAAATATGCTTTTACCGATTTAACAGCGTTTTCAATTCCTCCGGCATAATCAATATGGTTGTCTTTAATAAGTATCATGTCAAATAATCCCATACGGTGGTTTTCTCCACCGCCCAGTTTGACGGCCATTTTATCGAGAATACGCATCCCGGGGGTAGTTTTTCGGGTATCAAGAATTTTGGTTTTCAAACCTTCTAATTGTTTAACATAGGCATTCGTTTGGGTGGCAACTCCACTCATTCGCTGCATAACATTCAATACAAGGCGCTCGCATTGTAAAATGGATAAGGATTTCCCTTCCACATAAAAAGCAATATCGCCATATTTCACAGAGCTGCCATCTTCAATCATCACCTGCATCGAGAGATTAGCGTCGAAACGATGAAAAATTCGTTTGGCAATATCAATTCCGGCAATTATTCCCTGATCTTTTACAAGTAGTTTTGCTTTTCCTAAAGTGCTTTCTGGGATACATGCCAATGAGGTGTGGTCTCCGTCGCCAATATCTTCCCTTATTGCCAGATCAATAAAGTCGTTAATAAGTGTTTCTTCAAACATTATCTTCATCAACAATAAGTTGGTGTATGGTTACTTGGTTATTTATTGTTTTTAAAACGAGGGTTATCCGATAAGTACCCTTTGATGTATAAAGGTTTCCAATAGCATATTTCGATGCTTCTTTCCCGCCTTCATGCAATAACCTGAAATCGTTGGGAGTGTTTTTAATAAAAAAATCTTTTAGAATTTGTTCTGCCTGCGATTTACTATAAATTCCTTCTTTATCGGCGAAACGCAATTCTATGGTGCTGTTGAAAAACTTAGCCAATTCCTTGGCATTTCCGGCTTTAAAAGCAACAGGTATACCATCAGGAACATCCCCATTAGCAGGTATTTGTGAAAAACCAGTAATAAGAAATAATAAGAGTAAGAACCTTGAAATGGTCTTTTTTAGATTCATTTTAGCTGATATTTGATTACCCTATGGTTTTACAAAAATCAAACCATAAATTACCTTTGCAAGATAGTTAAAAAAACATTACGTTTATCAGAAACAGTTTCTATGAAGGTCAGCCTTATTTGTATTGGAAAAACAAATGAATCGTATATCCGGGAAGGAATTGATGTTTATTTTAAAAGGATTCAGCGGTATACGGCTTTTTCTTTGATCTGCACGGCAGAATGCAGAAAGGGTTTAAATAGGGAATTGCAAAAGCAGGAAGAAGGACAAATAATCCTTAAAAAACTTACGCAAGATGATTTTTTGATACTTTTGGATGAAAATGGAACTGAGTTTGAATCGGTAAAGTTCGCTTCCTATATCGAAAAGCATTTTGTTCAGAGTACTAAAAATATAGTTTTTGTTATAGGAGGGCCATATGGATTTTCGCAGGAAATATATGCAAAAGCAAATTTTAAATTATCGCTTTCGAAAATGACTTTTTCGCACCAGCTGATACGTTTACTTTTTGTGGAGCAGTTGTACCGCGCTTTTACAATAATTAAAGGAGAGCCATACCACCATATATAGAATGAAGCATTTAGTTAAGTATCGATATTTAGTTTTTGCAATTTTGGTTTTCCTATTTGGGAAGTTAACCGATTGGAATATTCTTTTTCCTCGTTTTGACACCTCCTATTCTGATAAATTTCAAAAAATATTTTCCAACAAAGAGCGGGAAATTGAAAATTACTTGTTGTATATCGAAAAAGCATTAATAAACAAGAACTCAACGATAGATCTCCAAACTAAACTAGGAAGATTTCATGGTTTGCTCGAAAAAGAAGGCTATGGAATATTTATTTACAAAAATGATTCTCTTGTCTTTTGGAGTGATAACTCGGTTCTGCTGAATAATAAATTTGTTTTTTCTGGGCTCGACAGTATATATGTTAACCTAAGGAATGCATGGTTTGCTCCTAAAATTAAGCAAGCTGGCGACTGGAAAATTGTGGGGCTGATGCAGATAAAACAGGTATATCTTTATGAAAATAAATACCTGGTAAATGAATTTCAGCGCGATTTTAGCTTTCCATCTACTGTTAAGATTTCGAGCCGTCAGGTTCCCGATGGATTCCCAATATTTAATAACAGTGGGACCTATTTGTTTTCCTTAGTTTTCGATAATACATGCAAACATCCATGGTTTCAGCTGTATATTCCGGTTTGTTCCTATTTTGCCGGATTAATTCTACTAGCCATTTTCCTTTTTGGGTTTATCGGACAAATATCAAACAAAAAGCGACGATATTATGCAATTCTCGTTATTTCTGTTCTGCTAATTTGTTTGAAACTGATATCTGTCACATTTCGTACCCCCGATATTTTTTATGAACTAGAATTATTCAATCCCCAGTTTATGGCTATTTCCCAGTTATTGCCTTCTTTGGGTGATTTACTGCTTTGGGCCATGATTGTTTTCTTTATAACTTATTTGCTGTATAAGCATATTTCGATTCCTGCAATTAGGATAGATAATAAGTATTACCGAACTATTCTCTTGGCTATTATTTCAATATTAATTACGGTAGCTTTTTTAGTTATCAACTTCCTCTTTAATAACATTGTTCTCAATTCGAGCATTTCGTTCGAAGCACAAAAAGTATTAATGCTAAATGCATATAGCTTTATCGGTTACATGGTTTTTATTTTGTTATTCTGTGCATATGCTTTTTTTGTGGATAAGTGTATGGTGTACCTTTCTGAATGCTCTAATTTATACGAGGTTTCAATAATATATTTCTGTTCTTCTCTTGCTGTCATTGCAACCTTATGGACTACATCTTTTCACTTGGGGATAGTATCCTATGTTACTCTTTTATTGCTTGTTTTGGCAATTGGGTATATTCGGTTATCACTAAAAACAACCCACCAGTTTACCGGAGTAATTGGCCTTGTTTTTATTTTTGCCTTATATACAGTTGATAAAGTGATTGTTCTTACCCTCCAAAAAAATAAAAACGAAACGAAGGTGCTGGCAACAAATCTTGCAAATCAACACGATCCTGTAGCCGAATACCTTTTGGAGGAATCCAGTTCCAGAATTATAAAAGATACAGTAATTATTAATACCCTATTCCGTCCGGAAATTGAATTCGATTTAACCAATTACCTTGAAAATACCTATTTTGATGGTTATTTTGAAAAGTTTAAACTTCAGGTAATACCTTGCTTTTCTGCCGATAGCTTATACTTTATTCCGCCAGATAATTATTATCGGCACTGCAATACATATTTCGAAGAACTTGTTCATTCGCGAGGGGTAAAGTTACCTTCCTCTTCCTTCTATTATTTAGATAATCAAAATGGTAGGGTTAGTTATTTAGGATGGTTCAATTTTGTCAAACCAAACTCTAATGAACAAATTACACTTTATCTGGAACTTGATTCAAAAGTAATTTCCTACGAACTGGGATATCCTGAATTATTATTGGATAAGAAAATCGCTCAAAAGTCGAAGTATAGGGATTATTCGTACGCGAAATATTTTAAGGGTAGGCTAATTAATAAATTTGGCTATTTTCCTTACGATTTGTCGTCGAAAGAATTTATTTTAGATTCTTCTCAGGAGGAATTCTCAACTAAAAAATTAAATGGATTTAATCACCTGATATTCAGATCTGAAAAGAACGGATTGATTGTAATCAGCTACCCTAAGGTTGGTTTTTTTGAATTTCTAATTGCCTTTTCATGGATATTTCTTTTTTATATCCTGGTTATAACCTTTGTCACCATATTTACTAATTTGCCGTTTATTCAACGCGCTTTTCGGCCCGATTTTAAAAATAAAATTCAATATTCCATTATGTCGGTATTGTTTTCTTCCCTTATATTGATTGGGGGCGGGACTATTCTTTTTAGTGTTCGGCAGTATAATAACCGACATTTAGAATCACTGGAGGAAAAAATGCGGTCGATTTATGTAGAAGTATCTCAAAAAATTGGTCACGAAGATAAAATTACATCTGGCTGGCAGCAATATCCTTATAGTAATTTGAATGAATTGCTGGCTAAATTTTCCGATGTTTTTTATGCCGATATTAATTTATTCGATCCTATAGGTAACCTTGTAGCTACATCGCGACCAGAAGTGTTTGAAAAGGGATTGATTGGAACAAAAATAAACCCGAGCGCTTTTAATGAGCTTGCGGTAAATAAAAAGGCTCAGTACATTCATAACGAGAATATTGGAAAACTGGTTTACCTTTCGGGCTACATACCCTTGTTAAATAATGACAATGAATTAATTGCATATTTAAATATCCCATATTTTACCAGGCAGGAGGAGTTACGTCACGATATTTCCACCCTGGTGGTTGGAATTATTAATGTTTATGTAATTCTACTGCTCATTTCAATTGTGATTTCCATAATTATTTCACGACGTATAACAATGCCCTTGCGATTGATTCAAAAGAAATTCAGTGAAATAAAACTTGGGCAGCATTACGAAAACATCGAATATAGTGGCGAAGATGAAATTGGCGGTCTGGTTTTGGAATACAACCGCATGGTGAAAGAATTGGCGAAAAGCATTGAGTTGCTTGCAAAAAGTGAACGTGAATCGGCTTGGCGCGAAATGGCCCGGCAAATAGCCCATGAAATTAATAATCCGCTAACTCCTATGAAACTTAGTGTTCAGCAATTATTAAGAGCACACCAGGATAAGTCTGAAAAATTTGATGAATATTTGGAACGGATCTCTCAAACTTTAATAGAGGAAATTGACAATCTCTCCTCTATAGCCTCGGAATTTTCGAATTTTGCAAAAATGCCACAAGCCCATAACCAAAATTTTAACCTTGTAGACAAAATTAATACGGTTATCAATTTATTTGCCAACAACGAAGCCGATTTCATTATTAATTTAAATCAAACGAGACCTGTAGAGGTTTTTGCCGACAAAGAACAAATTTCGAGGGTTTTTATTAATTTGTTCAAAAATGCTATACAATCGGTAGAAAGAGGGGTAGGTCCTGTTATTACAGTTAGTTTGCATGTAAGTAAGGGGAAAGCTATTGTTCAGGTAACCGATAATGGTAAAGGAATTCCGGAACTTTTAAGAGATAAACTATTCCGGCCAAATTTTACTACTAAATCCAGTGGAATGGGTCTGGGTCTTGCCATTATTAAAAATATTATGGATGGCTTAGGTGGTAGTATTACTTTTAAAACAGAAACGGGGAAAGGCACTTCTTTTATTTTGGAATTTCCTGTTTATTTATCCGATAAAAAAAGCATTCGATAATAATTACCTTTATGTTTTCGAGAATTATATTCTTAAATCACCTATAATTGAAATGTAAGATCATTATCATTTTGTTATAAGACGGTAATAATTTTGATTCTATAATAATATTTTTAATTTTGCTATTGTCTTAATGATATAAACCGCGGTATTGAAACATCTACTTTTATATTTTTCTGTATTTTTTTTAAGTATCAATGCTGAACATATTTTAGCACAATCCAACATTTCGGGTATTGTAAATCATTACACCAGGGTTACAGCGTTTAGTAGTGCTACAACTTTAACAGTATCTACTGCTACCGGATTTAAAGCAGGAGATACGGTAATGATTTTTCAGGCAAAAGGGCTTGTATTTAATCCAGATGATCCATATACCGTTGCATTTGAAAAGGATGCCGGAAAATATGAAATAACTGTTATCAATCAAATTGGTGGTTCAAGCATTGAATTCACATCCCCGCTTTTAAATACGTACGATGCTTTAGAATCGGTTCAGTTAATCCGGGTCCCTTCTTATGGGAACGCATACGTAACAAATTTACTCACCTGTGCCCCCTGGAATAAAGCTACTCAGACGGGGGGGGTGCTGGTTATGATTGTTGATGGAACATTGGAGTTGAACGCTGATATTGATGTTTCCGGAAAAGGATTCATTGGAGGTTTGCCATACACGTCTCCCGGGAATTGTTTAGCTTCGATAGAACCTTTTTACCTAAATATATTAAATATTCATCCCGATAGTACTTCCGGTAAGAAAGGGGAAGGGGCAATTACAAATACCAATCCATTTGCGATGGGGAACAATCCTGCTGCTAATGGTGGCGGTGCTGGGGTTGGCCAGTTTTCAGGAGGAGCCGGTGGTGGAAATTATGGAGGCGGAGGTCATGGCGCAAAAGAAAGTTGTGCAGGAGACCCTGATCCAAATTGGGGAGGTTGGGGAGGAATTATTGATTTTCAGTTTTTCCAAAACTCCGAAAAGCGTTTATTTTTAGGGGGAGGGGGCGGAAGTGGAATCCAAAAAACGGCTTCCAGTGGTTCTGCCGGAGGAAATGGAGGAGGGATAGTTATAATATTGGCTCCTCACCTGAAAACCAACGGATATTCTATTAAAGCAAACGGAGAAGATGTGGCTGCTTTGGTGAGTGACGGCTCTTCAGCCGGCGGTGGTGGCGGTGGAGGTATGGTTCTGCTTTCTATCGATTCAGTTAAAAATAATTTGAATGTAAGTGTCAAGGGAGGAAATGGAGGAAGTACTGCCCCCAGTAATTGCACCGGGCAAGGTGGCGGTGGCGGTGGTGGATTTGTTTGGCATTCTGGTTTAAATCTGAGTTTTTCATCTTTAATATTAGCAGGAGGACTAACAGGGTTAAGTGCAGGGTGTTTAAATATTTCTTCTACGAACGGAACTCCCGGAGATTCTTTAAATAAGCTAAATTTACCCTTAACTGGTTTTCTGTTTAATATTATAAAGGGAGACCAGAATATCTGTTACAATACAAAACCACAAAAGCTCACTGCCACTCAACCTAAAGGAGGAGATGGCAATTTTGCTTTTTTATGGCAATCGCGCGTGGGAGCCACTGCCTGGTCGGATGCTGTCGGTATTAATAATCTGAAAGAATATACCCCGGGCTTTTTAACCGACACTACCCATTTCCGCAGGGTGGTTTCTTCTGCAGGAATTTCCGATACCAGCAAGGTTGTTACGGTAAATGTATTTCCTCAGATTACAAATAATATCCTTGCCCCTGATAGTATTATCTGCTATGGTTCTCCTGCATTGAAAATCAGAGGTTCGGCTCCGGCAGGAGGAAAAGGAGGATTTACTTACTTATGGGCTCAACGTACGCTCGCCGGTTCGTGGTTGCCAATTTCAGGTGAAACGAATGTCGATCTTTTAAATACATCCAATACAATTACCCAATTTTACCGTCGTCAGGTAACATCTCTGTACTGTAGCACATACGACTCTGTAAAAGTGGAGGTATTACCTTTGATTAGCAACAATATTATTGCCCCCCGACAAACTATATGCTATAATGCAAAACCTGTTGCTTTTGTGGGAAATACTCCTGTAGGTGGCGATAATGTTTACAAATATGTTTGGCAACGAAGCACTGATTCTCTTGCTTGGGTGAAAGCTGGCGTTTCTACGGGTAATTTCTCAAATCCTCCAGCACTTACTCAAACCACTTTTTACCGTCGATTGGTATTATCGGGATTACGCGATTGCTGTAAGGATACCAGCAAAAATATTAAGATAGTTGTTCTTCCAAAAATATTATCAAACACAATTTCGGGGGCACAAACAATTTGTGAAGCCACTAAGCCCGATGCATTTAATGGGAGTTTGCCTTCCGGCGGGGACAATAATTTCAGATACCAGTGGGAATCAAGCAAAAATACGGTGCTTTGGGATTCGCTTTCTACTAATACAGGGCTGCAAAATTATTCCTACGATACCTTAAATACTACCCGCTATTTCAGGAGGATTGTTCGGTCGGGTTTGCTCGATTGCTGCAAGGATACAAGCGCTGATATTAAAATTACTGTTCAACCTAAAATTAAAAACAACATTATTTCGGCGAACCAAACCATCTGCCAAAATTCTGTTCCTTTACCTATTGTTAGCAGTGGTGGAGGTTTAGCTGGTGGGAATGGATCGACTTATGCCATTAAATGGTTGCGAAAACCTACCAGTGGTGCTTTTTCGGATGCTCCAGGGGCAAATAATTTATTGGCTTACCAATCGCCCCCATTAAATGATACAGCATTATTTACCCGATCGGTTGTTTCGGGTAGCTGTAGGGACACATCCAATAGAATTACAGTGGTTGTTCTAAAATCGTTGGCTGGAAATATCATTAACGGAAACCCGGAGGTATGCAATGGTCTGCCTGCTCAGATAATTACCGGTGGAAATATGTCAGGTGGCGAACCAGGCGATTATAAGTATAGCTGGACAAAAAGTATTTCGGGAACTTCAGGATGGGGAAATATTGCAGGAGAAAGTGCTAAAGACCTTATCCCTGGTATACTTCCTTCTAATTTATATTTTAAACGAATTGTTAAATCAGGTCTTAACGATTGTTGTATCGACTCCAGTAATTCTTTCAAAATAGCGATTAATGCGCTTCCGGTCGCCTCTTTAAAAAGTTATGACTCAACAATTTGTTTCGGGAATAAAATTCCTCTAAAACTTACCCTTTCCAGTGGTAATGCACCATATAATGTGGTTTATTCGGATGGTACGGCACAAACTACAATTAATGGTTTAAACATTGGCACTTCGCAATTTGTTTACGAACCTCAAAGGTCGTCGCCTATCAGTATTTATTCTGTAACAGATAGTAAGGGATGTTTGGCTGTTGTAAAACCCGGAGTAGTAAACCTTGTTGGATTTACTGTTCCTAAGGCTAATCCCGGGATTAGCGAAGAATTATGTGGGTTAAATTATCAGTTAAAAGCAATAGCAAGTATTGGCAAGAGAAAATGGTCTGCTCCTGGTTTTATGTTTTCACCTGCCGATACCCTGGCAAACGCTTCCATTATTGCCCCAAGCTATGGAAATCACGTCTTAAAGTGGAAAGAGATAAACGGGATATGTTCCGACTCGGCCGAAATTACCCTTACTTTTTTTGAACAACCGGTTAACCCTTATGCCGGTAAGGATACCACATTGACATATAATTTTAAAACACAATTAACGGCTGCATTGCCGTCTGTGGGAAACGGAGTTTGGAGTACCTCAAGCGATGCAACCATAGCGAATACAAACTCTTCGATTACGGATGTTACTAACCTGAAATTTGGGAAATACACTTTTTACTGGACTATAACCAATGGTGTTTGCCCTTTGGTAATTGATAGTGTTTTGGTGACCTTAAACGATTTAGGGAGGTATACGGGTTTTTCTCCTAATGACGATGGTGTTAATGATAAATTTGTAGTTGATGGATTAGAAAATGCTGGTAAAAAGACCTTAAAAATTGCAAATCGCTGGGGGATTGAAGTATTTTCGTCTCCGGATTATCAAAATGACTGGGATGGTAAAAATTCAAATGGGGAACCTCTTCCGGAGGATACGTATTAT
>JAIFLU010000036.1 GCA_020048915.1 Bacteroidota bacterium
ATATACAAAAACCGATAATATATTCTTTTCGAATAAATATCTGGAAGTAATAAAAATGCAGGGTTTTATGAATAATGATTAGGGGAATGAAATTATTCGAACTTCAATTCGAAAGTATAGGCAATTTTTTGTAAATCAGTTATTACCTGTGGAATCAGAATAATCCCTTCTTGTTTTTTTCGAGCTTCACTTTCTCGTTCCAAGTCTCCCGGGATTAGCACTTTTTCATGACCAATAGCAGGTTTTGCATTTCTAAATGCACTAATCCATTCGTCCATACTATCGTTAAACTCAGTTGCCGGCCGAAAAGCATCTACCCGCATTGCACCAAAAAAATGACCTAAACCGTCACCAACAGATTTTTCTAATAATGGCAAGTAGGCCACCATTGGTGGAACAAATGGCCCAAAGTTGGCTCCTGATAACGCTCCTGAAAATATATCGACAATAGCACCTAAGCAATACCCTTTATGGCTGCCATGTTCGCGATCGCCTCCTAAAGGTAACATGGTACCGCCTTTTTCCAGAATGGAGGAATCGTCAGTTGGATTCCCTTCCTTGTCCTGGGCAAATCCAAAACCAATTTTTTCTCCTTTTTTAGCAGCAATAGTAAATTTTCCTCTATTAATGGGAGTTGTAGCAAAATCGGCCACAAAAGGAGGTTGAGTCTTAGCTGGGATGGCAACGGCAATTGGATTTGTTCCCAGCATTCCTTCAGAAGAAAATGTTGGAGCAACCAACGGGCTGGCATTGGTCATAGTTATGCCAATCATGTTATGTTCCAAAGCCATCATGGCATAATAACCTGCTATTCCAAAATTGCAGGAGTTTTTTACTACAGTCCATCCAGTTCCAACTTTATTGGCTTTTTGGATGGCTAGTTCCATTGCATACTTTGCGGGAATCATTCCCAAGGTGCTGTCTCCATCTACAACAGCTGTAGAAGGGGTTTCGTGAACAATTTTAATAGTTGGGTTTACATTAATTCTACCTGCTTTCCAAAGTTTATAATAATCGCCCAAACGAATAACCCCATGTGTTGAATGTCCCCTTAACTCGGCTGCAAGAAATACCTTGGCACTCTCGGAGGCATGAGCATAAGTAAATCCCATTTTAATTAGAACCTGGGTGGTAAACTCGAGCAAATATTGATAAGGGTACATAAAATATTATGCGTTGTTACGGTTTACCAAAGTAGCACTTGCCTGTGCAGTTGGCATAATGAGCATATCATTTATATTTACATGGGCTGGACGTGAAACAGAATACCAAATTGCATCAGCAACATCTTCAGCCGAAAGAGGGGTAAATCCCTGATATACTTTATCGGCTCTTTCTTTATCGCCTTTAAAACGAACTAACGAAAACTCAGTTTCTACCATTCCGGGAGCTATACTTGTTACTTTAATATTATGATTTAATAAATCAGCCCTCATGCCTTTAGTTAAAGCATCTACTGCCGATTTAGTAGCACAGTACACATTTCCTTTTTCATAAACTTCCTTGCCAGCAATGGAAGTAATATTTACAATATGGCCGCTACCACGGGCTATCATAATCGGGATTATTTTATTGCTAATGTAAAGTAGCCCCTTAATATTTGTATCGATCATGCGCTCCCAATCTTCAATTACTCCATCATTTATTGAATTGAGTCCTACTGATAATCCTGCATTGTTTACCAATACATCTATTTTTTTCCAGGTGTCAGATAGCGAATCAATTGCTTGAGATGTTTCTGTTTGGTTGCAAATGTCGAAATTTAAAAGGGTAACATCTGATTTGTATTTAATGCCCAGTTCGTTTTTTAATTCTTCCAGCTGTTTAATCCTTCTGCCGGTAATAATAATATTAAAATTGTTTTCGGCTAATTTTTGAGCTGTTGCTTTTCCTATCCCCGCGGTTGCTCCTGTTATTAATGCAATTTTTCTCATAGTTGTGAAAATTAAGGGGACAAAAGTAAAGAAATTTCATTAACCATTCCTAAATAATTAAGTGGTCAGCTGACATTAGTTTTTTTATACCTTTACGCCTTCAAAAAAAAGGATATGCAAAAAACCGGAAAGAAAGCAATTGTGAAAGAGATGTTCGATGGAATTGCTCATCGGTACGATTTTCTTAATCACTTTTTGTCTTTAGGTATTGATAATTATTGGAGAAAGAAAGCGCTTCTGCATTTGAAATCTTTTAAAAATCCTTATATTCTAGATGTTGCATCAGGAACTGGTGATTTTGCAATTGCTGCCCTAAAGTATAACCCTTCAAAAATTATTGGCATAGACCTTTCAATCGAAATGCTAAAAAAGGGTGATGAGAAACTCCTTAAAAAAGGCTTGGATAGAGTAATTCAGCTTCAACCGGGGGATTCGGAGAACCTTGCTTTCGAAAACGAAACATTCGACGCTGTTACAGTTGCTTTTGGCGTTCGGAATTTTGAGAATTTAATTCAGGGCCTGAAAGAAATGAATCGCGTTTTGCGAAAAGGGGGCAGGGTTATCATCCTAGAATTCTCCAAGCCTTCCAGTAAATTTTTTCGCTTGTTGTTCAATTTTTATTTTTTTTATATCCTTCCTTTAATTGGTAAACTCGTCTCAAGGCATAGTAAAGCATATACGTATCTTCCTGAGTCGGTCGACACTTTTCCCTGTGGGAAGGATTTTTTAGCCATAATGAACCATTCGGGGTTTCGCTCCGTTTCGGCTCAACCTCTCACTTGGGGTATTGCAACAATTTATACCGGTGTGAAATAAAGAATAAAGATGCACGTTTCAATAAATAAAAGAAAATTGCAACGCATTTTAATAGTATTGTTCGCTCTTTTATTCTGCCAGCAGGTTAATGCACAGAAACCTAAGGTGCTTAATGAGCCTAATCACGATGATAAAGCAATCCATTTTGGGTTTTGTATTGGGTTGAATACCATGGATTTTATCATTCAAAATTCTTACACCAGCTTTTTTAAGGATTCGCTTTTTGCCGATGTAAGTAAGGCTAATCCAGGGTTCCACATTCAAATAGTTTCAAACTACCGGTTATCCGAAAATTTAGACTTGCGCTTTTTGCCGGGAATATCTTTTGGACAACGCGATGTAAACTACTTTCGAAACAATGTGCTGGTAGACGAAAAACATAAATTGGAATCAAATTTTCTGGAATTTCCTTTTTTAGTAAAGTATAAGTCAAAACGACTAAATAATTTCAGGCCCTATGTCATTTCCGGAGCAAATTTTAGGGTTGATATGGCAAAAACATTTAGTGAGGATGATGAAGTTTACCTTGATTTAAAACGATTCGACCTTGCTTATGAATTAGGTGTGGGTATAGATTTTTACCTTCCCTATTTTAAATTTACTACCGAAATTAAGTATTCGTATGGCTTTTTTAATATGCTGGAGCGAAGAAATACCTCACATCCCGAATTTCAAAATGCAATTGATCGGCTTAACTCGTCTATCTTTATGTTTTCTTTTTATTTTGAATAACAGAAATAAGTTTCATGTCTGAAAAATTACAATTAACGGTATCTCCAGAAGAAGCTGCTTTTGAGGATCAGATAAAGAGAGCGGCTATCAGAAAGTTGAACTTGCCGGATGATGCAGAATTAAATTTCAGAATTTCCCGCAAATCGGTTGATGCCCGTTCCCGCGATATAAAAATTAATCTTTGGTTGGATGTATTCCAGCCCGGAGAAGATATTTCGCAATGGAAAATGCATTTCCAATTTCGAGACGTTGCTAAAAGTCCGGAGGTATTTATTATTGGAACTGGCCCTGCCGGATTATTTGCAGCCATAAAATGTATTGAACTTGGATTAAAACCAGTAATTTTTGAGCGAGGAAAGGATATTAGTGAGCGGAAGAAAGATATAGCTCAAATTTACAGACAACATCAGGTTCAAAACGACTCGAATTATTGTTTTGGCGAGGGCGGTGCCGGTACATTTTCGGATGGAAAGCTTTATACCCGCTCAAATAAGCGGGGAGATGTTGACAGGATAATTCAACTATTATATTATCACGGTGCCAGTGATGATATTCTTTACGAAGCCCATCCTCATATTGGAACCGATAAGCTTCCGGAAGTTATTAAAGCAATACGAAAAACTATACTCGATTGTGGCGGCAATATCTCCTTTAGTAGCAAGCTAACCGATATTTTTATTGAAGGTTCTGAAATTTCTGGTATTGAAATTAATGGCAACCAAAAGTACGATGTGAAAAGCCTTATTCTGGCAACGGGTCATTCTGCCAGGGATGTTTATTATTTATTAAATTCGAAGGGCATAAAAGTAGAGGCTAAGCCTTTTGCAATGGGCGTAAGGGTTGAACATCCCCAGCAGCTAATAGATAATATTCAGTACCACCGTTCGGTTAAAGATCCGTATTTGCCTGCGGCATCCTATGCTTTGACTACACAGATTGATAACAGAGGCGTTTTTTCATTCTGTATGTGCCCTGGGGGATATATTGTACCATCGGCTACCGCTGCAAATGAAATTGTAGTAAATGGCATGTCCTCTTCGGCAAGGCATACACCTTATGCAAATTCAGGTATGGTGGTTGAGGTTCAGATGGAAGACCTTGCCAGATATTCGAATCATGGTGATTTAGCAGGATTAGCATTTCAGGAGGAGCTTGAGCGAACAACCTTTACTAATGGTGGGAGAGGGCAAATTGCTCCGGCTCAGCGTTTGGCCGACTTTGTTAAAGGGAAACTGTCATCCTCTCTGCCTGAGAACTCTTATATACCAGGCTTGTTATCGTCGCCGATCCATTTCTGGCTGCCCGATAGTATATCCCTAAGATTAAGAAGTGCTTTTAAGGACTTTGATCGTAAAATGAAAGGATTTCATACAAATGATGCAATTGTAGTAGGATTAGAGTCCCGCTCATCTTCGCCGGTTCGTATTCCGCGGGATAGTGCTACTTTTCAACATATTCAAATAAAGGGACTTTTCCCATGCGGTGAGGGCGCCGGTTATGCTGGAGGAATTGTGTCGTCGGCTATGGATGGAGAAAATACCGCGGAAAAGGTCAAAATATATCTGGATACTATTTAACTAGATTCCTTTTTAATTCCGAAAGTAAAATAGAGGTGGCTATTGATACGTTTAGCGATTCACTTTGTTGTGTTGAATCCCCAAAGTTAGGAATTGAAATTTTATGCGATGCTAAATCAATCAATTCTTGCGACAAACCTTTCGATTCATTGCCCATCATTAATATGACCGGGTTTTGGAAAGAAAGTTTATAAATATTCTCTCCTCCCAAAACAGCAGCTAAGATCAACGTTTGTGGATTTTCTTTTCGAAAATCGACAAGTACAGGTTTAAGATCGGCATAAACTACCTGAACCCGAAAAATAGCTCCCATTGTAGCCTGAATAACTTTAGGATTAAATACATCAACAGTGTTTTTACTACATATAATTTGCTTAACACCAAACCAGTCTGCAGTTCGGATAATTGTCCCCAGGTTGCCGGGATCCTGAATATCGTCTAATACTATTTGTGTGTCTTGGGTTTGAGGAATTTTGTCGCTGAAATAATAATTCGGAATAGTTGCAATTGCCAACACCCCTTGAGGACTTTTTTGGCTGGAAATCTTCTCCATATCTGAATCGATCACCTCTAAAACTTCAATATTGGTTTGATACGAAATGGATGAAGGGAAATCTACTGCATTTTTAGAAATTATAAGTGTTTGAATTTGAAAACCCGACAATAATAATTCTTTTACCATTTTTTCTCCTTCAACCACAAAACATTGGCTTTCTATGCGGCTTTTTTTGTAATCGAGCGATTTGATAAATTTAATTTTATTTTTAGTTAGCATGGTTTTTGTAAAAAGTTCGATTCCAATTGTTATTTTTGTCAATCAGTTAAATGATTTCACTCCTAAACTTTGATTAATTCCATTCGAAATAAGTTATATAGGATTATAAAGGTTAGTATATTACTTTCTCTTCTAATCACTTCTTGTAATCCTACTAAGTATGTTCCCGATGATAAATACCTTCTTAATTCAGTAAAAATACAGATAAAAGACAAATCAGTTAAAGAACAAGCATTAAAAAGTTATTTAAAACAAAAACCAAATAAAAAAATATTGGGTTGGTTTCGTTTTCACCTGGGTGTTTATAATTTATCCAACATTAAAAAGGAAAAGGGGTTTAATAAATTTCTCCGGGAGAAAATTGGCGAAAAGCCCGAAATTTATGACCCATATCTTAAAACAAAAACAGTTACTCAGTTTAGAATTTTCCTAAAAAACAAAGGATACTATAATCCGGTAATAAAGGACTCTGTTAATTTTAATAAGAAAAAAGCGAACATAATTTATTACATCGAAGGAGGAAAACCTTATACAATCCGAAATATTAAATACGCCATTCAAGATACGAATATTCTTAAGATCTGTATGGCCGATAGTGCAAACTCACTCCTTAAACGGGGGGAGCTGTTTGATATAGATTTTGTACTCCAGAATGATAGGGTTCGGCTTGAGCGACTTCTTCGAAATAACGGATATTATAACTTAAACAAGGAGTATATTTTTTATCCGGCCGATACATTTCTCAACCATCAGGTTGATTTATCCATTGAGATTCAAAACCCGGTTTCGTTACCAATAAATAACACTTCGGTACAGCATAAACAATATAAGGTTCGACAAATAATAATTTCCGGGATGCTTGATCCTCAAGATATAAAAACCATCCGAACTACAAACGATACAATTGATACCGGTAAGGGGATATTGATAAAAGACATTAAAGTATTAAGAATCAATCCACGTTCTTTTATTCAATTTATTTATATTCAGCCAGGAAAACTCTATAGTGAAAATTCGGTGGAAGAAACATATACCCATGTTTCATCGCTAAACTTATTTAAAATGGTAGATATCAAATTTACTGAACTTAATACTCTGCCCGATACCAGTGACTTTCTTTGGCTAGACTGCAATATAAAACTTAGTCCATCTCCTTTGCAATCGTATCAAACCGATTTGGTGGGGACAAATTCCTCAGGTAATATTGGGGGAGCCCTAAACCTTTCATATCAGCATATTAACCTTTTCAGAAATGCTGAAGTTTTAGATGTTAAAATTCAGGGAGCTGTTGAATCACTTAGGGAGAAAACAACAGCGGATATAAGCCGTACCACTGAAATAGGGATAGAAGCGAATATTAAATTCCCCAAATTTCTTATACCCGTTCGAAACGAGAATTTTATAAAGAAAAATAATCCTAAAACAAATCTGACATTAGCTTATAATTACCAACATCGCCCTGAGTATAAGCGCACTGTTGCCAACGCCAGTTTTGGTTATGCCTGGAAAGAGACCCGCTTAAAAGAACATGTTTTTAAGCCACTCGAAGTTAATTACGTAGACATTTCAGATCCTTCCGATGATTTTAATAGTTATATTTCAGGAACCATACTGGAAAGTAGTTATCGGCCTCATTTAATAACATCAATTTCCTATTCTTATATTTTTAACAACCAGAATATTAAAAAGAACAGGAATTTCAGATATTTTCGGTTCAATACTGAATCTGCAGGTTTGGGATTGTCTGCATTTAATTCCTATCTTGAAAAGGCATCCGATTCTTTGCTGACTTACCATAAATTATTGGGAATTCAATATTCACAATATGTGAGATCAGATGTTGAGTTTAAATATTCAAAAATTATCAATTCTTATAGTAATTTAATGTATAGAGCTTTTGCCGGGCTTGCACTTCCTTATGGTAATGCAAGTGCTATTCCTTTTGAAAAGAGATATTTCTCGGGAGGTTCAAATGGGTTACGAGGATGGCAATTAATGGATCTGGGGCCGGGTTCTTATGCAGATACAAGCCAATCGCAAAGATATCCCAACAGTACTGGAGATGTTAAGCTGGAGCTCAATGTTGAGTATCGTTTTAAGTTATTTTGGATACTGGAAGGGGCATTATTTGTGGATGCTGGTAATATATGGGCAATAACTAAAGAAGATAACCGACCTGGAGCATTGTTTCAATGGGACAAATTCTATAAAGATATTGCAATTGATTCTGGAATTGGGCTTCGTTTTGATCTCGAATTTGTATTGTTCCGTACAGACCTTGGAATGAAAATGAGGGATCCGGGTCTCAATGCAGGTAACCGTTGGATTACAGGGACCCGAAAGTTGCAATGGAACGATTTTGCCTTTAATATTGGTATTGGGTATCCATTTTAATATGAAAAATAGCAAAATATTTTTAAATGTAAAGACATACTTTTCATTCTCAAAAAGTGAAAGGAATGGAGTTTTATTTTTAACTATCATTCTTTTTCTTGTAATACTTGCAAATATTTTTATACCCAGGATAACAATTTCGAAGGAGAAGAACGATTTTTCTGCATTTCAAAAATCAATCGATTCCTTGTTCGTCTCAGATACAGTTAAAGTTAATCATTCTTATCCCCCAAAATTTAAACCAACACCAGGGGAATATGGGAATAAAAAGAGTAAGCCAATCCATTTATTGGAAATAAATACTGCCGACTCAGTATCTCTTGTCGCTGTTCCCGGAATAGGAGTCGTACTAGCTTCCCGAATTATTAAATACAGAAGAATATTAGGAGGCTTTGTTCATGTAAACCAATTACGAGAGGTTTATGGTTTTAAGGAGGACAATATAAAAATAGCTTTCCCCCACTTGTTTGTAGATACCCAGAAAGCCTCGAAGTTAAATTTAGATTCTGCTTCGTACGCAATTTTAGCAATGCATCCTTACATAGGCAAAGCGAGGGCAAAACAAATTATGCGGTTACGATATAACCCGAAGAATTTGCCAGTTAATTATAATCTGCTTTTTAGCAATAATATTTTCGATAGTATTCAATGGAGAAAAATTAAACCCTACGTTACTACTGAGTAATTCGTCATTTCAATATTTATAAAAAGTAAATTCTGTAAATTTGTTCAAGAATTGTTTGTAGAGTGAATTGGGATTAATATATTTGCGGCTCATTTTTTAAAAGATGTTAAACTATGATTATTGTACCAGTTAAAGAAGGCGAGAACATTGAAAGGGCTTTAAAAAAGTTCAAAAGGAAATTTGAAAAAACAGGAACTGTAAAAGAACTTAGAGACAGACAAGCATTTACTAAACCATCTATTCGTAAAAGAGAATTAGTAAAAAAAGCGGTGTATGTTCAAAAGCTTAATTTGAAAGAGGAGTAGTATTCTCGTTCTGACCTTTATTTTTTGGTTCGTTAATTCTTTGTGTGCATGGAAATTGTCAATCAATTTCTTCAGTATTTAGAAATTGAAAAGCGGTATTCACCGCACACAATAATTGCATATAGTACCGATTTAGAGCAATTTTGCTCATTTGAGGCCATAAGCAATAGCCAACAAAATTTAATTTCTGTTACCAATAAAATAATCCGAAACTGGGTTGTTGAATTGATTGATAATGGAATTTCAAACAGGTCGGTTCATCGAAAAATTACCACACTTAAATCGTTCTTTAAATTTTTGAGAAGACAAGGACTTGTTAATTCAGATCCAACGGCGAAGTTGCTTTTGCCTCGGAGTGAAAAAAAACTGCCGGAATTTGTTTCCCAGAAAAATATAAATATCTATCTCGATAACTCAGAAAGTTTTAAAGCCAGTTATGAGTTGTTTCGAGATTATATGGTTATGGAGCTTTTTTATGATACGGGAATTCGTTTATCAGAACTGATTGGCTTAAAAGAGAACGATGTTGACTTTCAGAACCTGACATTAAAAGTTACTGGGAAAAGGAATAAGCAACGGATAATTCCGATCAGTATGCTGTTTTCGAGATCAATTTCCGAATACTTAAATAAAAAAAAGGCAGAGTTTCCCCATGATCAAAATGGGTATTTCTTTGTTAATAAAAAAGGTCAAAAGTTGACTCCGTTATTTGTTTACCGATTAGTTAAAAAACAATTATTGAGTATAACTACAGCCAGTAAAAAAAGTCCTCATATTTTAAGGCATTCTTTTGCTACACATATGTTAAATAATGGAGCAGATATTAATGCAATCAAAGAAATATTGGGGCATGCAAACCTTGCAGCAACGCAGATATATACTCATACAACATTTGAGAAGCTGAAAGAAATATACAAACAGGCCCATCCAAGGGCTTAAAAGAACAGGAGGTTAATTATGGATGTTAAGATAAACTCGGTGCATTTTGATGCAGACAAGAAACTTATTAAGTTTATTACCGACAAAATTAATAAGTTAGGGCATTATTATGAAGGAATTATTAGTGCGGAAGTGTTTTTTAAACTGGAGAATACACAAGAATTGGAGAATAAACTAACAGAGATACGACTTATTATTCCTGGAAATGATTTGTTCGCAAAAAAACAAAGCAAGTCGTTTGAAGAATCTACCGATGATGCAATCGATGCTTTGCGTAAGCAAATCCAGAAGCATAAAGAGAAATTAAAGGGATAGTAAAAAAAACAAAAAAAAAATGCAACGAGTGTGAGATTAAATAAAATTTTCATACATTTGCGAACCCAAATTGAAAGGGGTTAATTGATTAAAAGACGTTCTTTGTAAAGCATTGCCGAAGTAGCTCAGCTGGTAGAGCAGCTGATTTGTAATCAGCTGGTCGGGGGTTCGAGTCCCTTCTTCGGCTCAAAATAATGGATATTAATTAATTGAGATTGTAATTTGAGAACATTTACTGGTTTTAACCTTTGAAGTTTACATTCAAATATTCGCAATCAAAAAGGGGAGATTCCAGAGCGGCCAAATGGGGCAGACTGTAAATCTGTTGTCTACGACTTCGGAGGTTCGAATCCTCCTCTCCCCACTTGACAATTAATTATTATCATTGTTATTTTGAAAGACTTCCTGAGTATCAGGGTTAGGAAAACACTCACGAATGAATTGATACCCTTTACGGGGCGAAATCTTCAGCGAAGTTCTTGAAATTTTTAAGCGGGAGTAGCTCAGTTGGTAGAGCATAACCCTTCCAAGGTTAGGGTCGCGGGTTCGAGTCTCGTCTCCCGCTCGCTTTCGCTGATGTAGCTCAGGGGTAGAGCACTTCCTTGGTAAGGAAGAGGTCATGGGTTCAATTCCCATCATCAGCTCAAATAAGTATTGAAACAGGTAAATTGAAATACTAATTATCAAAATTATCAAATTATAGGATTATGGCTAAAGCAAAATTTGACAGGTCGAAACCACACGTCAATATCGGAACAATAGGTCACGTTGACCATGGGAAAACTACTTTAACCGCAGCTATTACTATGGTATTAGCTAAGAAAGGTCTTTCTGAAGTAAGGTCTTTTGATTCGATCGATAACGCTCCAGAAGAAAAAGAAAGAGGTATTACCATTAATACAGCTCACATTGAATATCAAACAGCTAATCGTCACTATGCACACGTAGATTGTCCAGGTCACGCTGACTACGTTAAGAACATGGTTACTGGTGCTGCCCAAATGGACGGTGCTATTATCGTTGTTGCTGCAACTGATGGTCCAATGCCACAAACTCGTGAACACATTCTTTTAGCTCGTCAGGTAAACGTGCCTAAAATTGTTGTTTTCATGAACAAGGTTGACATGGTTGAAGATCAAGAATTACTTGACCTTGTTGAAATGGAAGTACGTGAGCTTTTAAGCTTCTATAAATATGAAGGTGATACTGCTCCTGTTATCCGTGGTTCTGCATTAGGTGCATTAAACGGCGAAGCGCAGTGGGAAGATAAAGTTATGGAATTGATGGATGCTGTTGATACATTTATTCCAATTCCTCCACGTGAAAACGAAAAACCATTCTTAATGCCTGTTGAAGACGTATTTTCGATCACTGGTCGTGGTACTGTTGCTACAGGTAGAATTGAAACTGGTGTTGTTAATACTGGTGATGAAATTGAACTAGTTGGATTAGGTGCTGAAAAGAAAAAATCAGTTTGTACTGGTGTTGAAATGTTCCGTAAGATACTTGATCGTGGTGAAGCTGGTGATAACGTTGGTTTATTACTTCGTGGTATCGACAAGAAAGAAATTAAAAGAGGTATGGTACTTGCAAAACCAGGTTCTATAACTCCTCACACTACTTTCAAAGCTGAGGTTTATGTTTTGAAGAAAGAAGAAGGTGGACGTCATACTCCATTCCACAATAAATATCGTCCTCAGTTCTATTTGAGAACACTCGACATTACTGGCGAGATCGATTTACCAGAAGGACGCGAAATGGTAATGCCTGGCGACAACGTTACCATTACCGTGAAGCTGATTTACCCTGTAGCTATTAACAAAGGGTTGCGTTTTGCAATCCGCGAAGGTGGTAGAACAGTTGGTGCCGGACAGGTAGTTGAAATCCTGGAATGACAAAATAACGATAGGGTTCGGTAACGAACTCTATCTAGTTTTATACGGGTGTAGCTCAATTGGTAGAGTAGCGGTCTCCAAAACCGTTGGCTGGGAGTTCGAGTCTCTCCACCCGTGCAAAGTTTTGGAAGCAAATGAAAAGAATATTAAACTATATTCAGGAAGCCTATAAAGAACTAGTGTTTAAGGTATCCTGGCCCTCATGGGGTGAACTTCAGAGTAGTGCGATAGTTGTAATGGTTGCTGCCGTTGTAATAGCATTACTTGTTTTTGTAATGGATTTTAGTTTCCAAAATATTTTGGAGCTGGTGTATAAAATGTTCATATAATTACCATTACAGGAAAAATGAGTGAAACAGAAAAAAAATGGTATGTATTAAGAGTTGTTGGTGGTAAAGAAAAAAAGGTCAAGGAATACATTGAGAATGAAATTGCCGGTCTTAATCTGCAAGAATATGTTTCTCAAGTATTAATACCTCAGGAAAAGGTTTACCAAATCCGCAATGGCAAGAAAATCAGTAAAGAAAGAAATTTCTTTCCTGGTTATATACTTATTGAAGCTGTATTGATCGGAGAGATACCTCATATACTCCGTAATATCCCCAATGTAGCAGGTTTTTTAGGAGGTAAAAATGAAGATGCTGTTCCTCTGCGCCCTTCTGAAGTTAATCGTATTCTTGGTAAAGTTGATGAATTAACTTCTAAAGATGAAGAACTAAATGTTCCTTTCTTTGTGGGTGAAACAGTTAAAGTTACTGATGGTCCCTTTAACAGTTTTACTGGTGTAATTGAAGAAGTGAACGAAGAGAAGAAAAAGCTAAAGGTAATGGTTAAAATCTTTGGTCGTAAAACTCCTCTGGAACTTAGTTTTATGCAGGTTGAGAAGGAATAGTATATTGTTCAATTGTGTTACGCATTCTTAAATATTTCCATGTGGTTAACCTATCGCTTCCAAAGGTTGCTGCATCAATAAAACAGTAAAAACATGGCTAAACAAATTGCTGGTATTATTAAATTACAAATTAAAGGAGGAGCAGCCAATCCTTCACCTCCCGTTGGACCTGCATTAGGTTCTAAAGGGGTGAATATTATGGAGTTCTGTAAGCAATTCAACGCTCGCACACAAGATAAAGCTGGTAAAGTTATTCCAGTTCTTATCACTGTTTATGTAGATAAGTCGTTTGATTTTATTACTAAAACTCCTCCTGTTGCAATTCAATTACTAGAGGCTGCTAAACTTAAATTAGGATCGGCTGAACCAAACCGTAAAAAAGTTGGATCGGTATCCTGGGATGATGTGAAAGCAATTGCATCCGACAAGATGCAAGATATGAATGCCTTTACCGTTGAATCTGCAATGAGTATGGTTGCCGGTACTGCCCGTAGTATGGGAATAACAGTTGAGGGAACTCCTCCTTTTCAGAAATAATAAAACTTGG
The DNA here is from genome assembly GCA_020048915.1 of Bacteroidota bacterium. Classification (GTDB taxonomy): domain Bacteria; phylum Bacteroidota; class Bacteroidia; order Bacteroidales; family JAAUTT01; genus JAAUTT01. Next base: position 13,807 of record JAIFLU010000036.1, read on the forward strand.
TTTTAAAATGGCAAAACTCACTAAAAACAGGAAGTTAGCTCTCTCTAAAATTGAAGCTGGTAAAGTTTACAGGCTCAGTGAAGCTACTGCAATGATTAAGGACCTTTCGACCACCAAGTTCGATTCTTCAGTTGATTTAGATGTTCGTTTAGGTGTAGATCCCCGTAAAGCCAATCAAATGGTTCGTGGTGTGGTTACATTACCTAACGGAACTGGAAAAGAAGTTCGTGTATTGGTACTTTGTACCCCCGATAAAGCTGCCGAAGCTACAGATGCTGGCGCAGATTTTGTTGGATTAGACGACTTTATTGAAAAAATCAAAGGTGGTTGGACAGATGTGGACGTAATCATTACAATGCCTTCGGTAATGGCGAAAATTGGTGCTCTTGGACGTATTCTGGGACCACGTGGTTTGATGCCTAATCCTAAAAGTGGAACGGTTACCATGGAAATTGGTAATGCAGTTAAAGAAGTGAAAATGGGTAAAATTGACTTTAAAGTTGATAAATTCGGTATCATTCACTCCTCCATTGGCAAAGCATCATTTGCTCCCGACAAACTTGTTGAAAACGCTAAAGAGTTTATCAACACAATCGTAAAACTTAAACCCTCAGCTGCAAAAGGCACTTACATTAAAAGTATCTACCTTTCCAGTACCATGAGCCCCGGTTTGAAAGTTGATCCTAAATCAACAGAGGTATAGAGTCTATTTTTCCGAATGAAGCATGTATCATGAAAAAAGAGGATAAAAGCAAAATTATTAACAGCATATGTGAGGAGGTCGCCAATTATAAGAACTTCTACCTTGTTGATATTTCCAGTCTAAATGCTGCTGACACAGTTAATCTTCGTCGAAAATGTTTCGATCGTGAAATTAAACTGTTGATGGTAAAAAACACCTTGTTTAGAAAAGCTCTTGAGCAAACTAACGGTGGCTATGCTGAAATATTTGGGGTTCTTAAAGAAGGCACTACCATAATGTTTTCAAATTCAAGCAATGGTCCTGCAAAACTTATTAAAGAGTTACGCGCTACCAAAGATAAGCCTTTATTGAAAGCTGCATTTGTTGAGGAATCTGTGTATGTTGGAGACGATCAACTTGAAGCGTTGGCCAGCCTTAAATCTAAAGAAGAACTTGTTGGCGATATTATTATGCTCTTGCAGTCGCCTGCTAAACGGGTTATTTCTTCATTACAGTCTGGAAAAAATACACTTGCCGGACTTGTTAAAACACTATCAGAAAAATCAGAGTAATTATTCAATCATTTTAAATTTATAAGAAAATGGCAGATTTAAAAGCGTTTGCAGAACAATTGGTTAATCTAACTGTAAAGGAAGTTAACGAATTAGCAAAGATTTTAAAAGAAGAATATGGCATTGAACCCGCTGCTGCTGCTGTTGCTGTTGCTGCACCATCTGCTGGTGGTCAAGCTGCAGCCGCTGCTGAAGAAAAAACATCTTTCGATGTTATTTTGAAAAGCCCAGGTGGTGCTAAACTTCAAATAGTAAAATTAGTTAAGGAATTAACTGGATTAGGTTTAAAAGAAGCTAAGGAACTTGTTGATGCATCTCCAAAGCCTGTTAAAGAAGGTGTTTCTAAAGATGAAGCAGAAGCCCTTAAGAAACAACTCGAAGAAGCAGGAGCAGAAGTTGAACTTAAATAATCCTTTAAGGATTTTACGGAATATAGGTTTAGAGTCTCATGACAATGGGACTCTAGGCCTTTTTGTTATTATGCTTTGAAAAGTTCACTTTTAATTCCTTACTTAAATGTCGCAGAATAAACCTGAAAGAATTAGTTTTGCTTCCACTAAGAACCAATTGGAATATCCCGATTTTCTGGAAGTACAATTAAAGTCTTTTTACGACTTTTTTCAAATAGACACCCCGTCTGAAAATCGCAAAAATGAGGGATTATTTAAAGTTTTTGCTGAAAATTTCCCTATTACCGATACCAGAAATAACTTCGTTCTCGAATTTATTGATTATTTTATTGATCCTCCCCGTTATACCATTGAAGAATGTATTGACCGGGGGCTGACTTACAGTGTGCCCCTTAAAGCAAAATTAAAGCTTTATTGTACCGATCCCGAGCATGAAGATTTCGACACAGTAATCCAGGATGTTTATTTGGGTACTGTTCCTTATATGACTCCCAGGGCATCCTTTGTTGTTAATGGTGCCGAAAGGGTTGTAGTATCGCAATTACACCGTTCCCCCGGTGTGTTTTTTGGACAGAGTGTACACGCAAATGGTACAAAATTGTACTCTGCCCGTATTATACCTTTCAAAGGTTCATGGATCGAATTTGCTACTGACATCAACAGTGTTATGTATGCCTATATCGATCGTAAAAAGAAATTACCTGTTACTACATTGCTTCGTGCAATTGGTTATGAAGCAGATAAAGATATATTGGCTATTTTCGACCTGGCTGACGAATTTAAAGTTTCAAAAACCGGTTTAAAAAAGGTTGTTGGACGTAAATTAGCAGCCCGTGTTCTTAAATCGTGGATAGAAGACTTCGTGGATGAAGATACTGGCGAAGTTGTTTCTATTGAACGTAACGAAATTGTGATAGACCGTGAAACTGTTATTGAGAACGATCATATTGATTTAATTGTTGATTCGGGATCACAAACTATATTGTTACATAAGGAAAACCAAAATCTTTCCGATTTTGCTATTATTTATAACACCCTGCAAAAGGATCCCTGTAACTCCGAAAAAGAAGCTGTATTGCACATTTACAGACAGCTGCGTAACTCTGAGCCACCTGATGAAGCCACAGCGCGTGATGTTATCGATAAGCTTTTCTTTTCTGATAAACGTTACGATCTTGGAGATGTTGGTCGTTACCGCATCAATAAAAAATTAGGACTTGATGTATCGAAGGATATCAAGGTACTTACCAAAGAAGATATCATCGAGATTATAAAATATTTAATTCAATTGATCAATTCACGAACCGATGTGGATGATATTGATCACTTGAGTAATCGAAGGGTTAGAACTGTTGGCGAACAATTAGCAAACCAGTTTAGTGTTGGTTTGGCCCGTATGGCACGTACAATTCGCGAACGCATGAATGTACGAGATAACGAAGTGTTTACGCCAATTGACCTGATAAACTCTAAAACACTTTCTTCGGTTATTAATTCATTCTTTGGGACGAATGCATTGTCTCAATTTATGGATCAAACCAACCCATTGTCCGAAATGACCCATAAGCGCCGTATGTCGGCTCTCGGTCCTGGGGGTCTTTCACGTGAACGTGCCGGGTTTGAGGTTCGTGACGTTCACTATACCCATTATGGCAGGCTTTGCCCAATCGAAACACCTGAAGGTCCTAACATTGGTCTTATTTCTTCGCTGTGTGTATTTGCGAAAATTAATGTTCTCGGATTCATAGAAACCCCTTATCGTAAGGTTGAAGCTGGCGTAGTTGATTTAACCAATGAAGGTGTACTTTATTTAAGCGCAGAAGAAGAAGAAGCAAAAGTTATTGCGCAGGCAAATGCTCAAATCGCTGACAATGGAGCGTTCATCGATCAACGTGTGAAAGCCCGTTACAATGGCGACTTCCCAATGCCTCAAAAGAACGAAGTGCATATGATGGACGTTGCTCCGAATCAAATTGCTTCTATTGCTGCTTCTTTGATTCCATTTCTTGAGCATGACGATGCTAACCGTGCATTGATGGGTTCTAACATGATGCGTCAGGCAGTTCCTTTGTTACGTCCTGATTCTCCAATTGTTGGAACTGGTATTGAGCACATGGTGGCTAAGGATTCTCGTTTAATGGTTGTTGCTGAAGGCGATGGAGTAATAAAATTTGTTGATGCTACTGAAATTGTTATTCAATACGATCGTACTGAAGATGAACAATTCCTATCATTCGACAACAGTATTGTTCATTATAAACTTCCTAAGTTTAAAAAAACAAACCAAAGCACCTCTGTAAACCTTGTTCCTATTGTTAAAAAAGGAGTACGAGTTACCAAAGGACAGATTTTGACCGAAGGTTATGGAACCCAGGGTGGTGAATTAGCTTTAGGAAGAAACCTGCGTGTTGCTTTTATGCCATGGAAAGGGTATAACTTTGAGGATGCTATCGTAATTTCCGAAAAGGTTGTTCGCGACGATATCTTCACTTCTATTCATATTGATGAATATATGCTCGAAGTTCGTGATACCAAACGCGGTTTAGAAGAACTTACCAGCGATATTCCAAATGTAAGTGAAGAAGCTACTAAAAATCTCGATGAGAATGGTCTTATCAGGGTGGGTGCTATAGTTGAACCTGGCGATATTCTTATTGGTAAGATTACTCCAAAAGGGGAATCTGACCCATCCCCGGAAGAGAAACTCTTAAGGGCGATTTTCGGGGACAAAGCCGGCGATGTGAAAGATGCTTCGCTTAAAGCGCCTCCATCATTGTTTGGTGTTGTTGTTGATAAGATGTTGTTTTCGCGAGCCATGAAAGAAAAGAAAGGCAAAACAAACGAAAAAACAATCATACAGAAAATCGATGATGACTTTGATAAGAGTTATGGCGATTTAAAAGTAAAACTTATTGACAAACTTTTTATTCTTGTGAATGGTAAAACTTCACAAGGTGTGAAAGATGGTAATGGAGTGGAAGTAATTGGTAAAGGTGCTAAATTCACCATGAAACAATTACAGGATCTTGATTACGAAAACATCAATCCTCATAAATGGACTACAGATAAGGCTAAAAATGACCAGATAAGAGATCTTTTGCATAACTTCCTGGTTAAGTTTAAGGAAATTGATGCCTTACATAAACGCAAAAAGTACAATATTACAATTGGGGATGAACTTCCTACGGGTATTATTCAATTAGCCAAGGTATTTATTGCTAAAAAGCGTAAAGTAAAAGTTGGGGATAAAATGGCAGGCCGACATGGTAATAAAGGTATTGTTTCCAGAATCGTTCGCGAAGAGGATATGCCTTTCATGGAAGACGGAAAACCGGTTGATATTGTTCTTAATCCACTTGGTGTGCCTTCTCGTATGAACCTTGGTCAGATTTATGAAACAGTTCTTGGTTGGGCTGGATATGAATTAGGACTTAAATTTGCCACGCCAATTTTCGATGGTGCTAAAATTGAAGATATCAATCATTGGACCGATAAAGCCGGAATTCCACGTTATGGAAGAACTTACTTATATGACGGAGGAACAGGTGAGCGTTTTGATCAACCTGCTACAGTAGGGGTGATTTACATGCTGAAATTAGGCCATATGGTCGACGATAAAATGCATGCCCGGTCAATTGGACCATACTCACTCATTACGCAACAGCCATTGGGTGGTAAAGCACAATTTGGGGGACAACGTTTTGGGGAAATGGAAGTTTGGGCACTCGAAGCATTTGGAGCCGCTAATATCCTTCAGGAAATCCTTACCGTTAAATCGGATGATGTGGTTGGCCGTGCTAAAACTTATGAAGCAATTGTTAAAGGCGAACCAATGCCAAGTCCAGGTGTTCCAGAATCGTTCAATGTATTGTTGCACGAATTGAGAGGATTAGGATTAAGCATCAACCTTCAATAGCTTTTTATATTTGATGTTTTCCACTAAGTGTGGAAAACATCAAAATATACTTTTAACCAGGTAAATTAAAAAAATTTATGTCATATAGAAAAGACAGTAAGGTTAAGGCCACTTTTACAAAAGTAACTATTGGATTATCGTCTCCCGAAGAAGTTTTAGAGCGTTCCAGTGGCGAAGTGTTAAAACCCGAAACCATAAATTACCGTACTTACAAGCCTGAAAGAGATGGTTTGTTTTGTGAGCGCATTTTCGGGCCTGTTAAAGATTATGAATGCCATTGCGGAAAATATAAAAGAATCCGTTATAAGGGTATTGTTTGCGACCGATGTGGTGTTGAAGTTACTGAAAAGAAAGTTCGTCGTGAACGTATGGGGCACATTAACCTTGTAGTTCCGGTTGCTCATATATGGTATTTCAGATCGTTGCCCAATAAAATTGGTTACTTACTCGGTTTGCCTACCAAAAAGCTCGATGCCATTATTTATTACGAGCGTTATGTAGTTGTTCAACCTGGTGTTAAAGCCGTTGACGGATTAAAAGTAAACGATTTTCTTACCGAAGAAGAGTATCTGGATATTCTGGAAGCCCTTCCAAAGGAAAACCAATATTTGGATGAGTCTGATCCTAATAAGTTCATTGCCGATATGGGTGCCGAAGCGCTCTATAAATTATTGGGAAGAATTGATTTGGATGAATTATCCTTCGAATTAAGGCATAAAGCTGGAAACGAAACGTCGCAGCAACGTAAGAGTGAAGCGCTTAAACGTTTAAATGTTGTAGAAGCATTTCGTGAATCAAAAGGTGTAAATCGTCCTGAATGGATGATTTTGAAAGTAGTACCGGTAATTCCACCTGAATTACGTCCTCTTGTTCCTCTTGATGGTGGCCGTTTTGCAACCTCCGACTTAAACGATTTATATCGCAGGGTTATTATCCGTAATAACCGTTTAAAACGACTTATTGAAATCAAAGCTCCCGAAGTTATTCTCCGTAACGAGAAACGTATGCTTCAGGAATCCGTTGATTCTTTATTTGATAACTCCCGGAAATCCAATGCCGTTAAAACCGACGCTAACCGTCCTTTAAAATCGTTAAGCGATAGCTTAAAAGGTAAACAAGGTCGTTTCCGTCAGAACTTGCTTGGTAAACGTGTGGATTATTCTGCTCGTTCGGTTATTGTTGTAGGACCTGAACTTCAGTTACATGAATGCGGGATTCCAAAAGACATGGCTGCTGAACTTTACAAACCTTTTATCATTCGGAAATTAATCGAAAGAGGTATTGTAAAAACAGTTAAATCTGCCAAAAAAATAGTTGACCGGAAAGATCCTGTAGTTTGGGATATTCTCGAAAATGTATTAAAGGGTCATCCTGTTTTACTAAACCGTGCTCCAACACTTCACCGTTTAGGTATCCAGGCATTCCAGCCTAAACTTATAGAAGGAAAAGCTATACAACTTCACCCCTTAGTTTGTACTGCGTTCAACGCTGACTTTGACGGTGACCAGATGGCTGTTCACCTTCCATTAGGAAATACTGCGTTATTAGAGGCTCAAATGCTGATGCTTGCCTCACATAATATTTTAAATCCTGCCAATGGCGCTCCAATTACTGTTCCTTCTCAGGACATGGTTCTTGGATTATATTATATTACCAAACCTCGTCGTAGCGAACCGGAACATCCAATTAAGGGTGAGGGAATGATCTTTTATTCTCCTGAGGAAGTTATCATCGCCTATAACGAAAAGCGTTTAGATCTTCATGCGATAATTAAAGTTAAAACTGATGACCTGGAAGATGGTCAATTAGTTAAAAAGATTATCGAGACTACTTGCGGAAAGGTAATGTTTAACGAATTTGTTCCGAAAGAAGTAGGCTATATAAATGAAGTGCTTACTAAAAAATCGTTACGCGATATCATTGGTAAAGTATTGAAAAAAGCTGGAACTGCCAGGACTGCAAAATTCCTCGATGATATTAAACATTTAGGTTTCCAGATGGCATTCCGCGGAGGTCTTTCATTTAATCTCGACGATGTAATCGTTCCACCGGATAAGGAAATCCTCGTTAACGAAGGATACTCGCAGGTTGAAGAAGTTTTAAATAACTACAACCTTGGTTTTATCACCAATAATGAACGATACAATCAGATTATTGATATTTGGACGCATATAAATGCCAAACTAACACATATTCTTTTAAGTAAACTCTCGAAAGATAAACAAGGATTTAACCCTGTTTACATGATGCTCGATTCTGGAGCCCGTGGTTCGAAAGAACAGATTCGTCAGCTTTCAGGAATGCGTGGTCTTATGGCGAAACCACAAAAATCAGGAGCTACCACTTCTGAAATTATTGAAAACCCAATTCTTTCGAACTTTAAAGAAGGATTATCGGTTTTAGAGTATTTTATTTCTACTCACGGTGCTCGTAAAGGTTTGGCTGATACTGCGCTTAAAACTGCTGATGCTGGTTATTTGACACGTCGTTTGGTTGATGTTTCTCAGGACGTTATTATTAACGAACCTGATTGCGGAACATTAAGGGGATTAATTGCAATTGCAATTAAAAACAACGAAGAACTTGTTGAATCGCTATACGAAAGGATTCTTGGCCGTACTACTGTTCACGATATCTATCATCCTTTAACCGGTGAATTACTTGTTGCTTCCGGCGATGAGATCACTGAAGTGATTGCTGAAAATATTTCTAATTCGCCAATTGAACAGGTAGAAATTCGTTCGGTATTAACCTGCGAATCTAAAAAAGGTGTTTGTGCTAAATGCTACGGACGTAACCTTGCTACCGGCAGAATGGTTCAGAATGGTGAAGCAGTTGGTGTTATTGCTGCTCAGTCAATTGGTGAACCTGGTACCCAGCTTACTCTGCGTACGTTCCACGTTGGGGGTACCGCATCGAACATTACTTCCGAGTCTAGTATCACTACAAAATACGATGGTCTTGTTGAAATTGAAGAACTTCGTACCGTCGATCGTGTGGATGAGGCAGGAAAACCTTTCCAGATTGTAATCAGTCGTTTGGCTGAATTAAGAATAGTTGACAAAAACACAGGCATTGTGCTACTTACCCATAATATTCCTTATGGTTCAAAACTATTTGTGAAAAATGGATTGGAAGTTAAAAAAGGCATGTTGATTTGCGAATGGGATCCATATAATGCTGTTATTATTTCGGAATTAACCGGTAAGGTTGAATTTGATTCATTATTAGAAGGTATAAACTACCGCGACGAATCGGATGAACAAACTGGTTACCGCGAAAAAGTTGTTATAGAGTCCAGAGACAAGACAAAGAACCCGATGGTGAAAATTGTTTCATCACAAGATGACGCTATAAAATCTTACAACCTACCTGTTGGAGCACATATTGTTGTTTCGGATGAAGAAAATGTTAATGCCGGGGATATTTTAGTGAAGATTCCTCGTGCTGTTGGTAAAACTGGGGATATCACCGGTGGTTTGCCTCGTGTTACCGAGTTATTCGAAGCACGTAATCCTTCCAATCCTGCCACCGTTTCTGAAATTGACGGTGAGGTAACATTTGGTAAAGTAAAACGTGGAAACCGCGAAATTACGATTACCTCGAAATCCGGGGAAGTTAAGAAATACATGGTTCCACTCTCGAAGCAAATATTGATTCAGGAGAACGATTACGTAAAAGCTGGTACACCGCTTTCCGAAGGTGCTACTACTCCTTCTGATATCCTTGCTATTAAAGGGCCTACCGCTGTTCAGGAATATATTGTAAACGAAGTTCAGGAAGTATACCGTATGCAGGGTGTGAAGATCAATGACAAACATTATGAAGTTATTGTTCGGCAAATGATGCGTAAGGTAGAAATTGTTGATCCGGGTGATACCAAATTCCTCGAAAAACAAGTGGTTGATAAGTGGGATTTTATGGATGAGAATGATTTTATTTTCGGCAAAAAAGTTGTTGTTGAGGCTGGCGATTCAAATCTGCGTCCCGGACAAATTATCACTGCCCGTAAATTACGCGATGATAACTCCTTATTAAAACGCCGCGATTCGAAACTGATCGAAGCAAGGGATGCAATCCCTGCAACGTCAAACCAGGTTTTACAAGGGATTACCAAGGCTGCACTTCAAACACAAAGCTTTATTTCGGCGGCTTCCTTCCAGGAAACAACCAAGGTACTTAACGAAGCTGCAATTTTTGGTAAAGTCGATACATTAGAAGGCTTGAAAGAAAATGTTATCGTTGGACACCTTATTCCTGCCGGTACCGGAATTCGCGACTATCAACGTTTGGTTGTTGGATCGATGGATGATTACGATAAACTTGTATCTTCCCGTAAGGCTGACGTTGAAGTAGTTGAAGAAGAAGAAATTTAAAGCGCCTGTTATATGGAAAATGAAGTAAATCAGCAAATAAACATCGAGTTAAAAGACGAAATAGGGCAGGGGACTTATTCGAACCTGGCGATTATAACTCATTCGTCGTCTGAATTTGTTGTTGATTTTGTAAGGATTATGCCAGGGTTACCTAAAGCTGAAGTGAAATCCAGGATAATACTTACTCCGGAACATGCTAAAAGGCTTCTTCTAGCTTTAAAAGATAACATAACAAAATATGAAGCGGCATTTGGACCTGTGAAAGTTGATCAGGGTCCAGGCTCCAATACCATTCCCTTAACGTTTGGGGGGCCAGTTGCTCAAGCATAAAGTATTAAGCCCCGGATGAATTTCCGGGGCTTTTTATTTAAAATCGCACTAAATTACATTGCCAAAATTAATTTCTGTTTTGTTTTTTTGTATTTGTTTTATATTTGCCAATCTTAAAAATTAACCACTACCACGATGAATGGATTGAAGATTATCGTTTTAGCAAAACAGGTACCCGATACCAGGAATGTTGGAAAAGACGCTATGAAGGCTGATGGCACAGTGAACCGTGCAGCTTTACCAGCTATTTTTAACCCTGAAGACCTGAATGCTTTAGAACAAGCGCTAAGAATAAAAGACAATAACCCTGGTACAACAATCACCATTTTAACCATGGGGCCCGTTAGAGCTGCTGAAATTCTTCGCGAAGGCTTATTCAGAGGAACTGACGATGGTATTTTATTAACCGATAGGGCATTTGCCGGAGCTGATACCCTTGCAACTTCCTACGCTTTATCTTGTGCTATCAATAAAATTAAAGAATTTGATATCATAATTTGTGGCCGCCAAGCTATTGATGGTGATACAGCTCAGGTTGGTCCTCAAGTTGCTCAAAAACTTAATATTCCTCAAATAACTTACGCTGAAGAAGTAATTAGTGTGAAGGGAAAGAAAATTCGCGTGAAACGCAGGCTCGAACGCGGAGTCGAGATAGTTGAAGGCCCTCTACCTATTTTAATAACTGTAAATAGCTCTGCTCCGGATTGTCGTCCCCGTAATTCAAAATTACTGATGAAATACAAGCATTCATCAACTGTTAGCGAACGGCAGGAAAAAAGCGAAGATTATATCACCATGATTAACGAACGTCCCTATCTGAATATTAAAGAATGGAGCGTTAACGATGTTGAGTGCGACAGAGAGCAGTTGGGATTAAATGGTTCTCCTACAAAAGTTAAGAAAATCGATAACATCGTTTTTCAAGCGAAAGAATCCATGCATTTAACGAACAACGATCGCGAAATAGAAGACCTCATGAAGGAACTTCTTGCAAACCATACAATTGGATAATCGCGGCTAATTTCTTAAACTACACTGAAAAATCATAAAACATGAATAATATAATAGTTTATTGCGAAATTGATGAAGGCAAAGTTGCCGATGTAAGCTTTGAACTCTTGACCAAAGGCCGTAAATTAGCATCCGATCTCAAATGTAAATTAGAAGCTTTAGTTATTGGAAGTAAATTGGACAGTATTCCACAACAACTCTTCCCATTTGGGGTTGATACCGTATATATTGCCGATGATGCGCGACTAGAGCATTATTCTTCCCTACCACATACTGCCATTACGGTAAAATTATTTCAGGAGCAAAACCCTCAAATTGCTTTAATGGGAGCTACCACCATCGGTCGTGATTTGGGTCCCCGGGTTTCTTCTGCATTACGAAGTGGCTTAACAGCCGATTGTACCAGTCTCGAAATTGGCGACCACGAAGAGAAACGTTTAAACAAAGAGTATAAAAACCTTTTATATCAAATTCGTCCTGCTTTTGGAGGTAATATTATTGCAACCATTATTAATCCCGATTGTCGCCCTCAAATGGCTACCGTTCGCGAAGGGGTTATGAAGAAGGAAATCTTTGATATGGCTTACAAAGGGAAGCTGGAAAAGCTTGATGTTGGCAAATATGTTTCGGATACTGACTTTGTGGTTAAAATCATTGAGCGGCATATGGAGAAATCGAAAGTGAATATTAAAAACTCTTCGATTATCATTGCTGGTGGCTATGGCGTTGGATCTAAAGAAAACTTTCAGTTATTGTACGATTTAGCAGCAGTTATTGGGGGAGAAGTTGGTGCTTCGCGCGCAGCCGTTGATGCCGGATATGTTGATCACGACCGTCAGATTGGACAGACTGGTATTACGGTTCGCCCAAAATTATATATTGCCTGTGGTATATCAGGTCAGATACAGCACATTGCAGGAATGCAGGAATCGAGTATGATTATATCCATCAATAACGATCCCAATGCCCCGATTAACAGTATTGCCGATTATGTTATTACCGGTAATATTGAGGATATTGTGCCTAAAATGATTAAATATTACAAACAAAACTCGAAGTAATTCCTGAACTTTTAATTCTACAACAATGGCAAACTTCTATACCGATAACCCCGATCTTAAATTTCACCTGCACCATCCGTTAATGAAAAGGATAGTTTCCCTGAAAGAAAGAAACTATGCAGATAAGGATAAATTCGATTATGCCCCTATAGATTTTGAAGATGCTATGGACAGCTACGAAAAGGTGCTCGAAATAGTTGGCGAAATTAGCGGCGATATAATATCACCTAATGCTGAAGCTGTGGATCACGATGGCCCTGAATTAATAGATGGCAGGGTAAAATATGCTGATGGAACTGTCCAGAACATTGAGGCTTTGCGTCAGGCGGGTTTAATGGGGATGTCTTTACCCCGTCGCTTCGATGGCTTAAATTTTCCTATTGTACCATATATTATGGCTGCCGATATTGTTTCGAGAGCCGATACCGGATTTGTGAACATTTGGGGATTACAGGATTGTGCCGAAACAATTAACGAATTTGCTACGGAAGAGCAAAAAGCCAGGTACCTGAAACGTGTTAGTGAAGGCGAAACTATGGCTATGGACCTCACCGAACCAGATGCTGGTAGCGACCTTCAGGCTGTTATGCTGAAAGCAACCTTCGATGAGAAAAGGAATACCTGGTTACTGAATGGTGTAAAACGCTTTATAACGAACGGTGATGGCGATATTGCGCTGGTATTGGCCCGGTCAGAAGATGGAACAACCGATGGTCGCGGATTATCGATGTTTATTTATGATAAGCGCGATGGCGGAGTAACTGTTCGTCGTATCGAAAATAAAATGGGTATCAAAGGATCGCCTACATGCGAATTGGTATTTAAGAATGCTCCCTCGGAACTTTGTGGTTCACGTAAATTAGGGTTAATAAAATATGTAATGGCCTTAATGAACGGTGCCCGTTTAGGGATTACCGCCCAAAGCGTTGGTGTATCGGAAGCTGCCTACCGTGAATCCTTAGCGTACGCAAAAGAACGGAAACAATTTGGAAAAGCTATTATTGAGTTTCCTGCCGTATATGAAATGCTTTCTGTAATGAAAGCAAAATTGGATGCTTCGCGTACATTATTGTATGAAACTTCCCGGTTTGTTGACATCTATAAAACATTGATGCATATTTCGGAAGAACGCGATTTGACCAAAGAAGAAAAAGAAGAACAAAAATACTATCAAAAACTGGCTGATATTTTCACTCCTTTATCAAAAGGTATAACTTCGGAATATTGTAATCAGAATGCATACGATGCAGTTCAGATTCATGGAGGATCTGGGTTTATGAAAGATTATCCGGTTGAACGCATATACCGCGATGCCCGTATCACCTCTATTTATGAAGGTACTACTCAATTACAGGTTGTTGCTGCTATTCGCGGTGTTACAACAGGTGGTTATCTAAACCGGATCAGGGAATACGAAGCTGAAACAATTAAGCCCGAAATTGAAGGTTACCGCAGGGTCTTAATCGGAATGACAGAAGAATATGAAGCTGCTGTAAAAAAAGTGACTGAATTCAATAACAACGAATTTATCGATTTCCATGCACGCCGGTTGGTTGAAATGGCAGGCCATATTGTTATGGGATACTTGCTTTTACTTGACTGCAACCGCGATCATAAATTCTGGAAAACATTAGAAGTATTCCTGAAATTTGGACGTTCGCAAAATGCTTCACGCGCTGAGTTTATCAAATACTCTTCGCCAAACGATATTGGAAAATTTAAAATTGAATAGAAAAAGCCCGCAAGGGCTTTTTTTTATGAAGTAAACGTCCTCATAAATTCCTCTCAGTATTTTTATTTTTCCTTAAAAAAGTTACCTTTAAATCGCATTTTGCCTTTAAATTGTAATTTTTTTAATCAAGTTTCCATGGATAATTTTCAAATTGATAGTTTAGATCGCAAAATACTTTCGATCATTAAAAAAAATGCCCGTACACCATTTTTAGAGGTTGGCAGGGAATGTGGGGTCTCTGGAGCTGCTGTTCATCAAAGGGTACAGCGGTTAATTCGAATAGGCGTAATTTCCGGGGCTGAGTTTATTCTGGATCCTTTAAAAGTTGGCTATCAGACATGTGCTTATATTGGAATTTTTCTTGAAAAAGCAAGCATGTATCACGAAGTTTCTAAACAGCTTGAGTTAATTCCTGAAATTACCGAATGCCACTATACTACTGGGAACTATTCAATTTTCATTAAAATTTACGCCAAAAATAACGAGCATCTTAAGGAAATTCTAACAGAGAAACTTCAGGCTATTTCGGGCATTTCGCGCACCGAAACATTTATATCGCTCGAGGAAAGCATCAAGAGGCAGTTGCCCGTTTAATGAATCACTGTACTTCTTAACTCTTGTGGTAAGCTTTTTAACTACACTACTTCAATAATGGGAACATTATACATACTGGCTTTAGTGTTTGCTTCTGCAATTTTGTTTTTTGCCAAGTTTCTATTTCACAAAAAACAGCGTAGACTCATAACAAAGCCGGTTTCGGAAATTATTCATCCCGAATGGTCAAGGAATAGTGTTATTTATGAAGTAAATATCCGTCAGTATTCTGAAGAAGGTACTTTTAAAGCGTTAGAAAAAGATTTGTTCCGTATTAAAAATTTAGGAGTGGATGTTTTATGGCTAATGCCGGTAAATCCTATTGGTATTAAAAACCGCAAAGAAGCTCTTGGAAGTTATTATTCAGTTAGAGATTATTACGCAATTAATCCCGAATTCGGAAACATGGAAGATTTTAAAGCGCTGGTGAAAAGAATCCATGAAACCGGTCTGCGAATCGTCCTGGATTGGGTTCCAAACCATTCTTCCTGGGATAATCCCCTTGTTTTTTCCCACCCCGAGTTTTATAAGAAAGATTCAAAAGGAAAAATGATTTCGCCATTCGATTGGACTGATGTTGTGCAGTTTGATTATAACAATGTGGAACTTAAAAAATATATGATCTCTGCAATGAAGTGGTGGCTTATTGAGACCGATATTGATGGTTTTCGTTGTGATGTTGCCCATATGGTGCCGAAGGATTTTTGGAACGATGCGCGACATGAACTTGATAAAGTGAAGAAAATTCTTTTTATTGCAGAGTCAGACCAACCATTTCTGCACGAAAGAGCATTCGACGTTTCGTACGATTGGAAATTTCATCATCTGATGAATCATATTGCCAACGGTAAAAAAAATGCAAATCATATTGAAAAGCACTTTGCCTGGGTTGATAAAACCTATCCAACTGATTCGTATTTAATGCAATTCACTTCGAACCACGACGAGAATTCCTGGTCGGGAACCGAATTCGAGCGGATGGGATCTGGGGCTAAAGCTTTTGCTGTGCTGGCTGCTGCCGTTCCAGGCATAATGATGGTATATAATGGGCAGGAGGTGGGTTTTAACGGCCGGTTAAAGTTTTTTGAGAAAGACGCTATTCGTTGGCAAGATAATGGAATGAATAGTTTTTATCAAAAACTGATTTGTTTGAAGAGAACAAACAAAGCCTTATTCAATGGAGACACCGGAGGAAAGATGCTTCGGGTTTTAACAAACAAGAATAGATCTGTATACGCATTTATTCGGGAAGCTAATGATTCGAGAATTTTTGTAATAATTAACCTGAGCAGAAAAGGGCAAAAAATTACGATTAAAGATGAAATTACTTCTGGAAACTATAAAGAGTGGTTTACTAACAAAGAAGAATTTTTTAAAACTGGTTCTCAGGTTAAATTGCAACCATGGGAGTTTAGGGTTTACGAATGAAGTTTTTGCGGATCGACAAAGGTAGCAAATGCTAACAACCTTGAAACGACATAGGCAAAGTCCACGCTGAGCTCCGAGCATAAACAATGTATATTCGAAGCTGTTTCGCTTTTGCTTAACTCACGCCTTCTTATAACCTGAAACCTGCAACTCCTTTTACTCCATCCGTTGCTTTACCACCTCATACATCAATACCGAAGCGGCATTTGCCACATTTAAAGAGCTGATTTTTCCTAAAATAGGGATTTTTACCAATTCATCGCTGATGCGAAGGGTATCGGCATCGATTCCGGTATCTTCAGAGCCCATTATGATGCAAACCGGGACAGAGTAATCGGTTTTGTGATATAATACCACCGCTTTTTCAGTAGCAGCCACTAATTTTATTCCACTTTGTTGTAAAAACTGAAGACTGGCTTTAAATTTTGGAGTCCGGCAAATGGCAATGTGATGTAAAGCTCCTGCAGAAGTTTTCATAGCATCGGCATTAAGCTGTGCCGATCCTTTTTCGGGCAATAAAATGGCATGAACACCGGCACATTCAGCCGATCGGGCAATAGAACCCAGGTTACGGACATCCGTAATGCTATCTAACGCAAGAATGAATGGAGTGACTCCCTTTTCGAAAAGACTGGGTATAATATCTTCGATTCGTTGTAGTGGAACCGGCGAAATAAAAGCAATAATTCCCTGATGGTTTTTACGGGTAATATTATTTAGCTTCTCTTCAGGTACCAGCTGATAATTTAATTCATACTGTTTTATGGCTGCGTAGAGTTCATTAAATAGATCTCCGCTTAGTCCCCTTCTGATGAGAATTTTGTCAATGTCTTTTCCAGCTTCAATTGCTTCCATCACCGGACGCATGCCGAAGATAAAATTGTTGTCTTTTTCCCTGTGTTCCAATGGTTTTAATATATTAATTTGTATAAATATCGAGCAAACTTATTTGCTGTTCTTTACCCATTTATCCAGCCATCCGAAAAATTCACGCTGCCACAAAATACTATTTTGAGGTTTCGTTACCCAATGGTTTTCGTCGGGGAAAATAAGGAGTTTACTTGGAATGCCTTGTAACTGAGCAGCATTAAAAGCTTGCATGCTTTCGGTATACGATATTCTGAAATCTTTTTCTCCGGTAATCAGCATAATTGGTGTATCCCAATTTTGAACAAATTTATGAGGGGAGAATTGCTCGTAACTTTTAGGTTTCGGAGTCTGCCAGTAAGGCCCTTTTAGGTCGAAATTGGCGAAAAAGGTTTCTTCGGTGGCAGCATATTGACTTTCGAAGTTGAATATTCCACAATGGGAAATAAACGCTTTGAAACGCTTTTGATGATTTCCTGCAAGGTATAAAACGGAGTAACCGCCATAGCTTGCTCCAACTGCGCCTAATCTGGTTTCGTCTACATATGGTTCTTTTTTTATGGCATCGGTAGCACTCAGATAATCGCGCATGTTTTGTCCGCCATAATCGCCCGATATCTGCAAGTTCCATTCGCTTCCAAAAGTGGGTAGTCCACGGCGGTTGGGAGCAATAATTACATAGTCGTTTGCTGCCATTAACTGAAGGTTCCACCGATACGAAAAGAATTGGCTTACGGCGCTTTGTGGGCCACCCTGGCAATATAAGAGGGCCGGATACTTTTTCGTAGAATCAAACTTGGGAGGTAAAACAACCCATACTAACATTTCTTTGTTATCGGTAGTCTTTACCCATTTTTGTTCAATTTTACCCATTTCAATTTTATCGTAAATGGCCTTATTGGTGAAGGTAAGTTGAGTTTCCTGCCCCGTAGATGGATTAATTTTGAATATCTCGGAAGCCATACTCATCGACATTTTTGTGCCAACGAGTTCGTTTCCTGCAAGAGCAACCGATGTGTAATCGTGCCAACCATTTGTAATTTGCTTTATTTCTTTGGTAGCAAGAGTTGCAGCATATAGTTGGAATGTCGCCTGAATTCCACTGATGAAAAAAATTGTTGCACCATCAGCACTCCAAACCATACTGGCGGCACTCTGGTCAAAGTTCTTAGTGATGTCTTCCCTGGTTTTACCTTCAATGTTATATACCATCAATCGGTCTTTGTCCGATTCGTAACCGGGAGTGGCCATGCTGGTATAAGCTATTTTTTTACTGTCGGGAGAAAAAACAGGAATTCTGTCGTATCCTGGATTTTCTTCGGTAATGTTCGTAGCTACTTCTGCTTCTACATCATATAAATAAAGGTCGGAGTTTGTGCTGATGGCTTCAGCCTTTCCTTTAAGTTTTTTACACGTGTAGGCAATATAATTACCATCCGGGCTCCACGAAATTTCGGTACTTTCATAATAGGGTGATAACGGGGAATCGTATGGTTCCTTTCCAAGGATGTCGGTGCCCTCTTTATATCCATCTTTTTCAAGTTTGGAAATAAAAATGTGTGAGTATTTATAGTCGTGCCATGAGTCCCAGTGCCGGTACATTAAATCATTAATAATTCTGCCGGAAGCTTGAGGAAGGTCTGGGTAAATGTCCTGGGTTGTTGAGTCGAGTTTTACATCGGCCAGATACCAAATTTTATTGCCTTTGGGTGAATATTCAAACGCATTCATGTCGTCCTTTAGTTCCGACATCTGTTTTTTATTTTCACCGTTTATGTCCATTTCCCAAAGTTGCGAAGAGCCAGATTGGGTAGTGAGAAACCCTATTTTATCTCCGGCTGGATTCCAACGTATGTTAAAGCACGAAGGAAAATCAGAAGTCAGGTTTTTGGGTTCCCCGCCATTCAAAGAAATAGAATATATCGAAGTGAGTTTTTTATTTGTTTTAACGTCACCATGGGTAATCGTATAAATAATGGTTTTTCCATCGGGTGAAACCTGTGTCTCGCCAACGCGACCAAATTTCCAAAGGATTTCCGGAGTTAGTTTTCCTCCTGATATTTCAGCTTCAGTGAGGGTTCCACTAAAATCGGATTGTGGTTCCTGATTAACGGCTTGTTGTTTTTGGGTGTTGCACGAAATTGTCATCAAGCCGATGAGCGCTCCTGTTAAAAGTTTATTTATTGTACTCATTTTGTTATACTTTAAATCAATAATTTCGGGATATCAGAAAAGCATATAACCCAGTTCGGGCGCACGACCTAAA
>JAIFLU010000199.1 GCA_020048915.1 Bacteroidota bacterium
TTGCTGGTCATAAATATCATAATAAAAATTATTACCCCCTTGTTAATAAAGTAGAAATAATTTTTATGTATTAATTTGTAAAGAAATTACTCTTGAGAATATAATTTCTGAGAATTATCGTAAATTGATTTACCGTTTTTAATTCTACTAACAGATTCAAAGAAAAATCAACCTGATTACCCCTAACCCTAAAGGGGGCAGGTTGATTTTTCAACTTTTTACCCTTTAGGGATGGGTAGTAAAAGTTGAAAAATCTAATTTGTAGAATTAATTAATCTTGGATTTTTTAGATTATGGAATGTTCGGGATAAAAATTGTATTTGTTGGCAAAAATAATTTGAGAATTGAGTGAAATGAAAATTTGTCGCTTTGATTTATTCGATATGAAAAATTGGCAGTCAGATCTTTTTTTATGTTGTTCATTTGAGGAGTAAAATAACTCCATCCTGTTAAAAAGTGTTAAATGCCAACATGTACATGAACTTATAATCTATTTTGGTCGTTATTTTGTAAAGCAATTCTAGACAGTTAGATCAGTTAATTATTTACTAAACATATTCATAAAATGAAAGCAAGAAATATTATTTCAACAGTGGCGATCGCAATTTTGGGAGGTGTAGTTGCAGTTTTTGCTTATACCCGGTTTTTTGAATCTAAAAAGAATCCTATATCCGCCGAAATTCAATCGCCATACAGATTAACGCAACTTACCAATAGTTTTGACAGTAACCGGGTCGATTTTACATTTGCTGCTGAAAAAACTGTTCATGCTGTGGTACACGTGAAAACAAAATCTACCCGCGATAATAATTATTCAAGCGGCAATCCTATTTACGATTACTTTTTTGGGAACAGGGGATTTGAACAAAGTCCTCAGCCTGTTGAGGGATTTGGTTCAGGCGTAATTATTAGTGAAGATGGATATATTGTAACCAATAACCATGTTATTGATAACGCAAATGAAATTTCGGTTACATTAAATGATAAAAGGACATTTACCGCAAAACTCATAGGTCATGATGCCAATACGGATCTTGCAGTCATTAAAATTGATGTGAAGGCCTTGCCCTTTATACCCTATGGGAATTCCGATGAACTTAAGGTTGGGGAATGGGTGCTGGCTGTGGGTAACCCTTATAATTTAACATCCACTGTTACTGCAGGAATTGTGAGCGCTAAGGCCCGAAATATTGGGATTATGCGAAATGGCGGGGAGCAGTCGAAAATGTATCCAATCGAATCATTTATTCAAACTGATGCCGCTGTAAACCCCGGAAATAGTGGTGGCGCTTTAGTCAATACTCGCGGAGAGCTTGTGGGCATTAATACTGCAATTGCATCTCCGACCGGTTCTTATATTGGTAATGCTTTTGCAATTCCTGTGAGTATTGTTAAGAAATCGGTTGCCGACCTTGTTGAATTTGGGGTAGTTCAACGGGCTGTTTTAGGAGTTACCATTAAAGATATTGACTCTGAAAAGGCCGAAGAACAAAAAATGGATAAAATTGAAGGTGTATATGTAGAAAATGTGGTGGAAGGTAGTTCAGCTGATTTGGCCGGAATAAAACCCGGAGACGTAATTTTAGCAATTAATGGGGTAAATGTAAATAGTACCTCAGAACTTCAGGAACATATTGGAAGATTTCGCCCGAATGATAAAATAGATATTTTATTAAGTAAGGATAATAAAAAGAAACAAATTTCAGTTACCTTACGTACTATGGACGGTAAAACGAGTTTAGTGAAAAAGGGAGAAGTTAGTGTTCTTTTAGGCGCTACCCTCGGAGAAATTCCAAATGATATAAAATCGAAGTTTAATTTAAAAGGAGGAGTTCAGGTAAAGGAAATAACAACTGGTAAATTGAAGTCTGCAGGGATCCAGAAAGGTTTTATTATCCTGCAAATAAACAATAAGCCTGTTTTCAGTGTTGAAGATGTAGAAAAAACAATCACATCAATTGATGGTGGGGTTTATATAGAAGGGATTTATCCCAATAGCAGAACAGTATATTATTATGCATTTGGTAAATAGCATAATGCAAGGCATTTAACACTAAAAGGCTTGCAATTGTAAGCCTTTTTTTATTTAGAAATGAAAATAATTTTGTTGGTAATAACCAAATAATCTAATTTCGCGAAAAATTTGAGGTAGGAAAATGAGACAACTGAAGATTACTAAATCGATTACAAATAGGGAGAGTGCTTCGTTAGACAAGTATCTTCAAGAGATCGGTAAGGAAGAATTGATCACTGTAGAAGAAGAAGTAGAACTGGCGCAGCGGATTAAAAAGGGCGACAGGGCTGCCTTGGAAAAGCTTACACGTGCAAATTTAAGGTTTGTAGTGTCGGTAGCAAAACAATACCAGAATCAGGGATTAAGTCTCCCTGACCTTATTAATGAAGGAAATTTGGGACTTATTAAAGCCGCTGAAAAATTTGATGAAACCAGAGGTTTTAAGTTCATATCCTATGCTGTATGGTGGATTCGTCAGTCAATACTTCAAGCATTAGCTGAACAATCCCGAATTGTTAGGTTGCCGCTTAATCAGGTTGGTTCGCTTAATAAAATAAACAAAGCATATTCAAAATTCGAGCAGGAGAATGAGCGTACTCCAACTCCTGAAGAGTTGGCTACTGTATTAGAAATCCCTAAAGAAAAAGTATCTGATACACTTCGTGTTTCAGGACGCCATGTTTCGGTAGATGCTCCTTTTGTTGAAGGTGAAGATAATAGTTTGCTGGATGTTCTTATTAATAACGATTCGCCAATTGCCGATCGTCAATTAATTAATGAATCGTTATCGAAAGAAATTGACCGTGCTTTAGCTACATTAACAGAGCGGGAAAGAGATATTATTAAATTTTTCTTTGGAATTGGAGGCTCAGAAATGACCCTGGAAGAAATTGGAGAAAAATTTGGTTTAACCCGAGAGAGGGTTAGGCAAATAAAAGAAAAAGCAATCAGGAGACTTCGTCATACATCGAGAAGTAAACTATTGAAAGGATACTTAGGATAGAATAGAGCCCGGTTAAAATGTAACCGGGCTTTTTTTTGCAGTTTCTTTTTGAGCTTTTTTCTGATAATGAGTTAATTCAGATCGTAAATTTTCAATTTCCTGATGTTGTTGCATAAGACATTGATTGGTAGCTTTAATAATCATTGACTGCTCTTCAAGCTTTTCCTTAAACATAGAGCAAATTTCCATTTTTTGAAGGGCTGTATTTTGTTGTTCAAAATATTGCAGGTTACGCGAAGCCAAATACGATATCATCTCGGCAAACAGCATATAGTGCTCCGTTATACTTTCAACCTGGGCCGAACTTAATACCGGAAGTTCATCAATTGCTTTTTTATAATCATTATAGTTAAATTCTGCTTCATAAGATTGTTTCCTGAATTGATCATAATCAGGCTTTTCTCCTTCATATAGAAACTGGCTAATGACAAGTGTCCCAATTGATTGTTTTTGCGCTTCAATTGGAATCGCAATTGCATTAATGTTATTTTTACATTGAAAAGAGAAACAGTCAGAGTCGCCTAATCTATTCTGCACATATCGAATTGATTCCCGGCAGTTACTTAATGTTGTTTGATTTGTTCTGTGAAATCGAAGACAAATGTTTTTCCAGCCCATGGAAAACAGCAACTTACCACTTTCATCATATAACGATAGTGGTATTTTATAAACCTGATAAAATCGAATGATCATGTTTTCGATTTCATGCATATCCAAAGAATTTATAAACTTAATTTTTGGAATTTTTGCATTTGCCTGCCAGGCTTCTACTAGTTTTTGAAGTTCTTCGTTTCTGCGTTCCAGAATTTTATTCTGTTGCAAGATTTCATCAAATAGAGGATCAGACTGCATAGTTTTGAAATAATTGTGTTAATTAATTTACCTAAATTCTTGGTATACAACTCTCTTTTTAACCTCACGTATATTATTTTGGCCTAAAATGTAACCTGAGATTAAAAGAGAAGATTGTTCAGTTTGTCTCTCGGTGAACTCAATCGATTCAGAACCTTCGAGTGACAATTGTTCAAATAAGAAGGAGTTTTGCTGTGTAATTTGATTTATGTAACAAATGGAAGCATTATCTATGTGCCATGAATATTGGCTTTTTTGAACGAGGGTCTCAATATTAATTGATTGGAAAATTCCTGCTAAAGTAAAAAACACGAAGATAATAGTAACTGGAAGAAGGCTTTTTGTTAGGGTATGAATTACTTTCATGTGTTTTTATATTTTATTGTGCATCAAAATTCAGTTCACTTAGTTAGGTAATTTATTACTGTTTTTGTACCAGGGGGAGGTAGAATATGCTCCACCTCCCGTTCTCTCTACATTTACTAATGACTAATTGAAAATAACTACTATCTAACTATTGAATACTTTTACAGTTTATCTCTTAATAATTTACGATAAATAGCAACGCATACTATTTAAGTAAAAGGCAAGTCATTTTTAATAAAAGGAGGCTGAATAAAGACGATGAAAAACTGTTTGATACACCAATACTAAGGAAGGCGAGAAAATTCATTTTTCTATTAGTGCAACTAAAGTTAAAACCATTCTTTTTAATTATCAAAATTACTTTTACTTTTTTTGAAAATATATTTAAAGTGATGGTTTTATGTAATTTAGTATTTGTTTATCTGTTTTAAGCATCTTATTTATGATAATACTAAATTACGAACACCCAGGGATAGTTCTTCCAGTATTGAAATGTGATTTTCCCTTTCGTTCTGAATATTAATAATTGAAACCTTAATTTTTTCCTTGGTAACCAAAACATTATTATTTTTTATATAGTCCGGAGATGTTATTATTCCATAACATTCATCAACAGGCAAAGCAATTTTTGTGTTCTCTTTATTTTGGAAATACTGAACAATGATGAAATGGCAATAAGAGTTTCTATTCGTCTTCTTATTTAAACATGGAATTGTACTCCAGTTCATTACCGGTACTAAGATTCCTCTAACATTTAAGAATCCGTTGATATTCTTGTTAGCGGTTTTGATATTCTGAAGTTGGTAATTATCGGCTATACTATCAACAGACGATGCTGGAACAGCATATGCAGATTTATTTATAGAAAATACCAGATAGCCAAAAAAGGAATTAGAATAGCTTTTTTTCATGTTGTTTTAGGGATTTATTAGGTTGTTCTTTATTATTTGGGTTAATAGTTTTTTTGATTTAAGCGTAAAAAAATTTAGCCTTTTGAAATTTTTAAAGAAATTGCAAAGGCTAAATTTTTATAATTAAGAATTTATATATTGAAAGATTTGTTGACATTATCATTATTTATTCTAAAGATTTTTTACCCGTTTACTAGTAAAGTTAAATAGCAAATGGTTATCTGTCAATGCGTATTTTTACTCAAATTAATTGGCGGGTTTTACCCATATCATTTTTTGATTTGTAATGAATGGTTTAAAGATTGTTTGTATGAGAGCAGTGACCTCAAACTTTTAAGGATTGAAAACCATACAATCAAGTAAAACTTACTATATTTAGTGACGGAAAGTCCAGAAAGAAATACATCCATGGAACATCAGGAAAACCAACTGGTTCAGCGCTTAGCCAAACTGGTTAATGAAAATAAGGAACTCAGTCAGGAATTACGCGACTTACGGGAGAAGTATGATGAATTGCTTCTCAAAAATGAAGAATATGAGCAATCGGTAACACAATTTGAAGCAATTCCTGAGGAAAGGGAAAAAATTCTTGATAAGCCTGTTGCCCTAAAATTTAATATGGTGACTGTTATGTTTGCCGATATTCATGGTTTTGGAGGACTAAGACCTGATATGGATGCCGAGGTTCTTATGGATCAGCTCGACCGAATTTTTTTTCGATTCGATGAAATCGCCAGAAAATATACGATTGAAAAAATTAGAACAATTGGTGATTCGTATATGTGTGCAGGAGGAATCCCGGAAAAAAACATTACCAATCCAATTCAGGTAGTTTTAGCAGCTCACGAAATGCTTCACCTTGCTATGGATAATATGGATGAAGACCATATTTGGGAAGTCAGATTAGCAGTTCATACCGGCCCCGTAACAGCTTTTACAAGTGGTAAATCTAAAATTACGTATGAAATTAAGGGCGATACAGTAAATATTGCCAGCAGAATGGAATCCTCCGGAAAGAATGGAAAACTTATTATTTCCGTTATGACCTATGAATTAGTAAAAGAGTTTTTCGACTGCGAATATTATGGAAAGCTTCCTGTAAAATATAAGGGAAATCTTGATGTCTTTACAATTAAGGGAATAAAGCCTGAACTTTCAGTGTATGGCTTGGGAATTCACCCAAACCATAAATTTAAAGTAAAGTTTGCCTTAATTCAGTTTCACGATTTGCAGGAAATTATTCTCGATCGGATGGAAAAGGAACTTCCGGCCGATTTGCATTATCACAGCATAAAGCATACGGTTGATGTTGTTACCGAGGTGGAGTTAATAGGTTGGGCCGAGGGCATAAGCGATGATGATCTTTTATTATTGAAAACCGCTGCACTTTTTCACGATGCTGGTCATATACACTCCTATGTGGAACATGAATATCACGGAACACTTTTAGCCAGAGAAATATTACCGGAGTACAATTATACCCAAGAACAAATAGAGCAAATTTGTGAAATAATAATGTCAACGAAACTGCCTCCCCAGCCTAAAACTATTTTAGAAGAGATCATATGTGATGCTGACTTAGACTATCTTGGACGCACCGATTTTATTCCGGTTTCTAACACCCTTTTCGAAGAGCTAAAAAACAGAAACCTGGTTGGCTCTCTAAACGACTGGAACAAAAAGCAAATAAATTTTATCAGTAATCATCAATATTTTACGGATACAGCGCGTAAGCTTCGCGAAATAAATAAGCAAAACCAAATTGAACGCATACGACAGTTAATTGAAAATTAAGTTAGTAGGGAGCTAAACAATCCCTAAAAAATGAAATGAATAATGTTGTCTGTTATGATTGTTTTTCTGTCAGATATTTCCAATAGCGCTTGGGCATATGCTGCATTTGTAAGCATTTGTTCTTTCGTTCCTCAATACAGGTCGATTTAAAATATTGCTTCCAAAGATCCTGAAAAAGTACTTCTTCCTCTGCCAATATGTCTTTGTTTACTTTACCAGTGTGTTTATTTACTGAATCTAATTGCATCGTTATCTGCGATGTTTTTTCAAGATTATAATAAAATCCATAATTTCGCTTAAAGTCATAAAGCAACCATTGTTGATCGGCAAACCTCGTTTCGAAGTGGTTTATAATAAGGGGCAAAATATTATATTCCGGATCCATCGAACAAAAAAAGATACCGTCGCCGGTTTTCTGAAACCTTACAAATTCTAGCATCCGTTGTGCTTCCCGGCAGACTTTTTTATCAAATTTGGTGATGGCTAACACATCGGGATCAGCAAAATTATCGGAAATACTTTGCTTCGATGCAAGCGCTTTGCAAACATAACGAAACAGTACCATCTCCATTTCGGCAATGCCAGCCAGGTGTATCCTGAAAACAGCAAATGATGCCTCATGTCCCAACTTGTTTTTTAGCGCATTCCAAACACGGTTTGATTTGTCAGGGTTCGTTGTAATCCGGTATTTTTCCATCCACAAGTAAGGTTCTGAAGCTTCAAGGTCTTCGATGCGGTTTGGTATGACTTTGAGAGAAAAAGATTCGAATACCAGTGAAAGAAATCCTTCAAAGGTTTTATCGTATTGAAAAATGTTCATGTTGCTAGTTTTCGATTATTGTTTACCATAACGATAATTGCGTTGCATCTGCTAAACGTTTGTTTTTAACCTGTTCCAGAAAAAGTTTCTTTAACCCTTCGGGTTTCCATGTTTGAATGGAGTTTCGTTCACTCAATTCACCGCAGGTGATGAAATACTGGGCACGTTTCATTACCACCCCCATTTTTCTTAGCATGTCCGAATTTAAACGGCGATGTTTTCGGGCCATGAGAATCATGTCGGCCGACCGTGGGCCAACTCCCGGTATGCGGAGAATCATTTCATAATCGGCCTTGTTGATATCAATTGGGAAGCATTCGGGATGGCGCAGGGCATAACTTAATTTGGGATCTATTTCCAAATCGAGGTTTGGATGCGAATCATTTACAATCTCGTCTACTTTGAAACGATAAAACCGATAGAGCCAGTCGGCCTGATAAAGCCTGTGTTCCCGAACCATCGGTGGTTCCATTAACGCTGGTAATCTTTTATCGTATGAATTTACAGGTATAAATCCCGAATAATACACCCGTTTTAAATGATGCTGCGAATATAGATTAGTTGCCAGGGTGAGTATTTGCTGATCGTTATCAGATGTTGCCCCAACTATTAATTGTGTGCTTTGACCAGCAGGCGCAAATTTGGGGATTTTAAAATGTTTTTGCCGTTCTTCTTTATTTTCAAGAATTCCCTGATGAATATATCCCATTGGATCCAGGATTGCTTTGAAGTCTTTTTCAGGTGCCAGAAATTTCAGGTTTTTCTCGGTAGGTATTTCAATGTTCACACTCAGCCTATCTGCATACATACCGGCTTCCCTTACAAATTCAGAGCTGGCCCCCGGAATACTTTTCATGTGAATGTAGCCGTTATACCCATGAATAATTCGCAGTTCCTTTACCACCCGAACCATTTTCTCCATGGTAAAATCGGGGGTTTTAATTACACCCGAACTTAGAAACAAGCCTTCGATATAGTTTCGTCGATAAAATTCAATGGTAAGGTCTACAATTTCGCTTACCCGAAATGCAGTTCGTGGAACATCGTTACTCCTTCGATTAACACAATAGGCACAATCGTAAATGCAATAATTGGTTAACATTATTTTTAGTAAGGAAATACAACGTCCATCGTCAGCAAAACTATGGCAAATACCCCAAGGATGAGCGCTTCCTAGTTTTTTACCGGGATTATCCCTTTTGGTACCACTGGAAGCGCACGATACGTCATATTTTGCGGCTCCCGCCAATATCTTCAATTTCTCCAACGCTTCCTGACGCATTTTTAATCAATTTAGTTGTTTAAAAATTAAGATTTTTGAAGGAGATATGCAAGTTATTTTTTAAAGATATGTATCCAAAGCTTTATTATTGACGAAGTGATTGCTTCAATCAAAAAAATGATATCCCGAATGAAATGAATAGTACAATTGAACTTTCTTATCAGGATTTTAGGAGCCCGGGAGGTAATTTATGCGGGTAACCTGCAAGCGTTTATGGTTACTTTTAAAAATGGGTTTGGATGATTAGTCTACTGAATAGTAGAATTGGTTACAACACATTTTGTGTCGCTATGCATTGAAATGCCTGGATAAACGGGGTACCAAGAACCGCCGATGTTATTATGGATAGTAGATTTATCAATTCGAATATCTCCTGAATGGTCGTTTGTGACAAAAAAGATGGCCGAACCATAAGCATTTACCTTATTTTTTTCAATCATTGTTCCCAAAAGGGTTAATGTCATAGTATTGCCATCGTTATAAATAGCGCCGCCACTACCCCCTCCTTTGGTTCCTGATTTGGCGGGGTTTCCTCCATTCCCGGTTGCGCGGTTGTATGAGAATAGACTATTGATTATGGTCCACGAAACACCAATGCTGCTAATACCTCCGCCGTTTGAACCAAAATTTCCATATCCTTCAGCTCCTCCAAAAGTACTATTTACA
This sequence comes from Bacteroidota bacterium, assembly GCA_020048915.1. Taxonomy (GTDB): domain Bacteria; phylum Bacteroidota; class Bacteroidia; order Bacteroidales; family JAAUTT01; genus JAAUTT01. The sequence goes on from JAIFLU010000199.1 coordinate 9,709, forward strand.
ACATAAACCGGTAAGTTATTATATTGACTGAACACCCGAATGGCAGCCCCTCCCACATCGGGTCCAAGACTGTCGCAGGTATTGTTAAAAAAGCGGCAGTTAACAACTTTAAACCGCCCTCCCCGAACCCAAATTGCCCCACCTCCATCATATTCTGTTTCAGCTTTTGAGTTTCCATCTGCAAATGTGATGTTTTGGACGGTTAATCTTGGCGAATCCTGATTTTGACAGTGCGAGGTTGTCCAGTGCTGGTTCTGGTCGCAGGTATTCATATATAAAATCCGGTTTTTACCACCGCCGCTGAGGGTAATCAATCCATTCCCATCAATAACAATATCGGGATTTGCATCGTTAAAAACCTTTGCTGTTTGATCCATTAAAATGGTAACCGGTTTAGGGCCGCAGTTAAATACAATTTTACCGCCTTTTGCAACGGCATCCATAAAACTTTTGCATGTGCAGCTCTCAGGTGTACCATTGCCAACGATTTGATCGGGGGCTGAAACATCCACAGGACCAGCATCGGCCGGTACGGGATATTTTCCTTCGGGATATCCTGCCGGAGGTCCATCGTTCGGATTTGCCAACGGATTATGAAATTCTGCATTTGGCATGGAGTTGTCGCTCTCGCATTGGATCAAAACCATGGCAGAAAGTAAGCTAAATGCCAATCCAAATGTAAAAGTTACTATCTTTTGGAACCGAATCTCTTTTCTCAGGAATTTCATTATGCTTTTTTTTACTAAACCACAAACGATTTAGCCGATATATTATTTTATGCAACCATTTTTTATCCCTTTATTAAAGAGACTCTTCCCAGTATCCAAACTCTTTTGTGGTAAAAAGAAAGCAGCTAAATCTTACCATACATATGTTCCGACAGCTCCTTTTTCCAGACTGGTTAAAATTTGTTTTGAGCCAAGCTTAATATTAAATTGTTGGGCAGCAGCGCCATCGTTAATCACAATTAATACCTTCTTTCCCTCGGGAGTGGTAAAAGCAACATTGGGTAATTTTTCCAGGTTGGTTGATTCAATTCTCACTGAACCTGGTCGTACAAATTTTGCAGCATGAGCCAAAATATAATATGCCGGGTTGCGGGTTACATTGTTTCCATCGATGGTGATGGTACCCAGGCACCGGTCGCATCCACCGCGGTCGGTATGCGGATCGCTATTTGGGTCAGCGGCCATGTTCCATTCCAGAATGTTGCGACACCAGTTGCGGGTTCCTCCAATAATTAATGTTTTTATATGCCAGGCAAGGTCTCCGGCAAGGTTGCCCGGAGCTCCAATCCATTGTTCGGTAAAATAAAGGTTCTTATCCGGAAAAGCATTATGAACCCCAGAAAGTGCGTCAATAGTTCCTCCGTATAGATGAAAAGCTGATCCATCCACATATTTAGCCGCCTCGGCATCCTTTAAAATGGTGAGCGGGTAATCGGGGCGGTCGGCATTGTGGTCGTAAACAATAATTTTTGTATTTATTTTGTTTGAAGCAAAAGCAGGTCCCAGGCTCTTCTTAATAAATATTGCCTGTTCTTCGGCGGGCATAAACATGCTGGGATTATTTCCCGGATGCAGTGGCTCATTTTGAATGGTAATGGCATCGATATTGATACCCTCAGCATTCATTGCCTGAATATATTTAACGAAATATAAGGCATAGGCATCGAAGTATTCCGATTTTAGGCTTCCTCCACGTGTATCTCCGTTGGTTTTCATCCATACAGGAGCCGACCAGGGAGATCCCATGATTTTGATTGCAGGATTGATTGCCAATATTTCTTTCAAAACGGGAATGAGGTATTTCTTATCATATCCTAAATCAAATTTAGTAAGTGCTACATCTGTTTCTCCGTATGAGAGATCGTTGTATGAGAATATAAGTTCGTCGAGGTCGGAAGCGCCGATACTTACTCTTAAATAGCTAATTCCAATATTATTACCATCAGTAGCAAAAAGCTCTTTCAGAATAGAAGCGCGGCTAGCAGGAGCCATTTTTGATAGAAGCATCGCACTTCCACCGGTTAGGCAGTTGCCAAATCCATCTATTGTCTGATACAATTTGGTGGTATCAACTTCTATAGTAGGATTTTGATTAACCTCTGACCCAAATATCAAACTTTTATTCTGTTTTTGAAACAGAACATAGGTTTCTGGATTGGTTAGCCAAAAGGTCACATCGGTTTTTAAAATCTCAGGTGGAGGATCTGTAACATGAGGTTTTGGTTCAGATTGAACATCGTCTTTACAACTAAATAAAATTATACATAATAAGAATAGTAAATATTTGTATTGCATGGGGTTTGTTTTAAGTAATAAACTATTTTATTATCAATAAAATAGACATTTAATATAAATTAAGTTTGTAAGCATCAATTAAAAGATTGGCAGTAAAGATCGATTATAAAAAGATTAGAGCAAAATTTTTTCATTTGAATTTGTCTTTGCTAAATAGGTAAAGAA
>JAIFLU010000273.1 GCA_020048915.1 Bacteroidota bacterium
TTCGTGGCGGGTTTCCGGTGGCGCTCACAGCTACTTCTGATGAATGGATGCAGGATTGGATCGACGATTTTATTAGTACCTATATTGAACGTGATTTACGATGGCTTTTTGGTCGGGACTTTTCGAGAAACGTAATGCGTAATTTTTGGGGTATGACCGCCCATAATAACGGAAGCATTTGGAATGCATCAAATTATTCCCGCTCGTTGGGCGTATCGTCGCCAACGGTAAAGTCGTATGCTGAACTGCTCGAAGCAGGTTTTCTGATCCGTTTACTGCCTGCTTGGTATGTAAATGCCGGAAAGCGTCTGGTAAAATCGCCAAAATTGTATTGGCGCGATACTGGCCTTTTGCACCGGATGTGCCGGATAGGACGTTTCGAAGATTTATTTGGGCATCCCGTGGTGGGAGGCTCATGGGAAGGGTATGTGATAGAACAAGTTGTACAGCATAAAAACCGCGATCTCGATATGTATTTTTATCGTACCCAAAACGGTGCCGAATGCGATATCGTGTTGGTAAAAGGAATTAAACCGGTGGCTTGTATCGAAATTAAGCTTTCGAATTCGCCAAACATAACCGAAGGGTATTTTAATTGTATAGCCGATTTGAAAACAAAGCAGAACTTTATTATTACCCCTTTCTCCGATACTTATCCCTATTTTGGAGCTACGGTTTGTAATTTGAAAGCATTTTTAAACGACTTTCTTCCAACTATTGGATAAATAATTAGTTTATTGTAACTTAATATAAGATATTGCCTGGTGGCATATCTTATGTTAATTAAGGTATGATAAAACGTACATTATACTTTGGAAATCCCGCCTATTTAAGGTGCCATAACGAACAACTAAAAATTGAAATCCCGACAACGGATGATTCCCAAAACGGTCGTTCAACCACCATTCCTATTGAGGATATTGGAGTGGTTATATTAGACAATCCCCAGGTGACAATTACCCATCATTTAATGCACCGGTTGCTGGAGAATAATTGTGCATTTATTACAACAGATGATAGGCACATGCCGGCAGGTTTAATGCTTAACCTCGAAGGAAATACATTGCAACAGGAGCGGTTTGAGGCGCAAGTAGAAGCCAGTTTGCCACTGAAGAAGCAATTATGGTCGCAAACCATCGAATATAAGATACGGAATCAGGCAGCAGTATTAAAGCTCCGGGGAGTAAAAAACGAGAATATGCTCTATTGGGCAGATAGTGTGAAATCGGGCGATTCTGAGAATCATGAAGCTCGGGCCGCAGCATTTTACTGGCAAAATATTTTTCCTGCGGACTTTTTGTTTTTGCGTGATCCGGAAGGGGCCTTTCCCAATAACCTTTTAAATTATGGTTATGCGGTTTTGCGTGCTATTACAGCCCGTTCGTTGGTAGGTTCGGGTCTGCTTCCTACGTTGGGGATACACCATGCAAACCGTTACAATGCCTATTGCTTGGCCGATGATATTATGGAGCCATATCGCCCTTATGTGGATAAAACCGTTTTAGCGATTGTGGATAAAACGCCTCATATTGCCGAATTAACTAAAGAATTGAAAGCACAGTTGCTTACTATACCGGTTGTTGATGTTATAGTAAACGGACAATCGAGCCCGCTTATGATTGCCATGCAACAAACAACCGCCTCGCTTGCCCGGTGTTTTTTGGGGGAAATACGTAAAATATCATATCCCGAAATATAGATGTTAAATCGGTTAAATGCATATAGAATTATGTGGGTAATAGTGTTCTTCGATTTGCCAACAGATACAAAAGCTGAACGACGGGCTGCATCAATATTCCGAAAAAACTTGATAAAGGATGGTTTTACCATGTTTCAATATTCGATTTATGTGCGGTGCTGTCCTAGCCGCGAAAATAACGAAGTCCATACAAAACGGGTAAAGGGTTTTTTGCCCGATACCGGCTTTGTGGTCGTGTTTAGTATAACAGACAAACAATTTGGGATGATGGAGCTGTTTAATAAAGCCAAACCGGCGGATAGGCCTGATACTCCGCAGCAGCTCGAATTGTTTTAATAGGGCTAAAGTGGAAAAAGCTATGGAAAAATAAAAAGCCCAGGAATAAAAATCCCGGGCTTTTCTTATGCTGGCAAACACAGCAGGGGCATTTTTATAGCCCTGTTTTCGGAAGTAAAGAACTGGGTCACAATTTCATAACTGGGGGTATGTTGTTCGCCAGTATTTCAAAGATACAATCTGAAAGCAAATCACAACCGCCAAGCTTGCGAGAAATTTACTAACCTAGTTGTTCGCCAGTATTTCAAAGATACAATCTGAAAGCAAATCACAACGCTAGATCCGTTCAAAGCTCTCTGATTAAGTCGCAGCTTATCCCCCTTATTTCCCCAACTCTTCCCTTCCTTCTTTTGTCCGTTCAATAATTTTATAGTTCGACGAACTTTCAATGGCCCGGATAGCAATATCTTTGGCACTTTTATCTGCCAGTTCAGCCTTACTGGCTTGCTGCGCTAATTGGATCTCCAAATCTTTAATTTTAGTTTTAAGGCTGGTTATTTCCAAATCACGTAACTTAACATCGGTCTCAAATTCTTTAGCTTTAAGCTGTGTCTCAAATTTATAGGTACTTTGAAGTTTTTCGGTATTTTCGGCAACCGCTTCTTTTATTGCTTGTTCAAGTTGTTTTGGGAAAGCTGATGTTTTCTCTCGTAATTCCGTTAACTCTGTTTCTGCAGCTATAACCGCCTGTTCCCTTGATGTAATCTCCTGTTCAAATTTTTCCTTTTTAATGACAAGCTCTTTTTCAAGAGTTGCTTTTTTCTGTTCGTATTGGTCAGTATCCTTTTTCCTTGTCAACGCAAGGTTATAAGCGTATTCTTCCTCTTCCCGTTTGCGTTGCTTTTGTATATTGCTTTCATTATCTTTTAGGAGTAAATCATTCTCTTTTTTCTCTTTTTGCCATTTTTGGTTTGCTTCGAAAATTTCCGCATCAAGTTGTTGCCTTTTTTGCCCCATTTCTTTTTCAAAAGCTTCTTTTTTTTCTTTTTGAAGGGCAAGCATAACCGAAACAGAATCTGCGGTTGCGTTTATTCCATATAAATCTTCCAGCCTTTGTTCCTGTATTTTAATTGCTTCCTGCACCTGAGTAAGCTTCTTTGATTCTGTTACCAATGCTTCTTCTACATTCTCCAATTCGGCATTTAGCGAAATTTTAAGGCTGGCTATTTGCTTAATTATCCCTTCTTTATTAATTGTGGTTGCTATTTTCAACGTTTTTTCTTTATCTTCTTTTTCCCTGGTTTCTTTAGGTTGAACAGAGGTTTGAGTATCCATTTGTTTTAGGAGGTCATTATACGCCTCAAATATTTCGGTTTTAGTGCTCGATGGGCTAACTTTCTTTTCCATTGATTTTTATGAATTTAAATGAGAAGGTTAAAAATAAATAAATATGAGGTAAATCTGGAGCTTACCATAGCTTATTTATCAACAATACTCAGTATAATTTATTTTGTTCATAAATCGTTCGAAACTTCCAAATCATAACATTTTTTTGTTCCTTAAATCGATTTATTTTTGATAAAAAACAAACCCATGAACCTCGACAAAATTGACCTGCACTATAAAAAAGTTTCGTACCTCAAAAAGTCGGAAGCGTTAACTTTAGAGGAATGGCAATATGCCTTGCGGAAACAATTTGGCGAAACGCATTTTTTCAAAATCGAAAATAGGGGCAAGCATCCGGTATTTACTGATTTTGATGTATATAACCCCGAAACTAAACTATCGTACAAAGTGGCCATCCGCAGTAAGGATAACAGCGCTAATTTCTGCGAATGCAACGACTTTAAGACAAATGGACTGGGTACCTGTAAGCATATACATGCCGTTCTAAAACATATTCATACCGTTGTAAATAAAGGTCATTTGCTCGAAATGGGTTATATGCCTGCGTATACTTCAATTTATGTTGACTACCGGGGCGAGCGAAAAATTAAAATACGTATTGGCTCTGAACAGGAAGAAGAATTTAAAGCATTTGTTCCCCGATATTTTGATAACCAGCAGGTTTTAAAAAAGGAAGCTTTTGAAATTTTCGACGAAATAATCGCCCGGGGGAGCCAAATAAGTAATAGTTTTCGATGTTATCCCGATGCACTGGAATTTGTGTTAGAAGCAAGGGAAAGCAAAAAGAGGAAAGGGATTGTTGTTGAAAAATACCAGCATCACAGTGATAATGGCGCATTCGACAACCTTGTGAATGCTAAGTTATTTCCATATCAAAAACAGGGTGTTTGTTTTGCCGCCGAAAGGGGACGTTGTATAATTGCCGATGATATGGGACTTGGTAAAACAATCCAAGCCATAGCTGCAACAGAGCTTTTAAGAAAAGAAGGGGCAATTTCGTCATCATTTATTATCTGTCCTACTTCTCTTAAATACCAATGGAAAACCGAGATTGAAAAATTTACAGGCCAACAGGCATGGGTGGTCGAAGGGATTTATACCAAACGCCTGGAGCAATACCATAACGACTCCTTCTATAAAATTGTATCGTATAACACCGCAGTAAACGATATTAAGGAAATTAACGCCACCTTACCCGATCTTTTTATTCTGGACGAAGCCCAGCGAATAAAAAACTTCAAAACAAAAATATCACAGAACATTAAGAAACTGAAATCGCCGTTTTCATTTGTCCTTACAGGTACTCCACTCGAAAATAAGTTAGAAGAACTTTATTCCATTGTTCAGTATGTGAATCCTTTTATCCTTGGTCCATTCTTTCAGTTTATGCACGACCACCGGATTACCGACGACAAAGGGAAAGTAACTGGTTACCGCGATTTAAACCGGATTGGCGAACTTCTTTCGGGAACAATGATCCGGCGATTAAGAAAGGATGTTTTACTCCAGCTCCCGGAACGTATGGATAAGGTGTTGTATGTGCCGATGACCGATGCCCAGCGCGAAATTCATGATGAATACCAATACAGCGTTGCCCAGTTAATTCAAAAATGGCGCAGGCAGGGGTTTCTGAACGAAAAGGATCGACAACGCCTGATGATTTTCCTGAACATGATGCGCATGGTGTGCGACAGTACCTTTATACTGGACCAGAAGACCCGTCACGATACTAAAATTACAGAGTTGCTGAATATTTTAGAGGAGGTATTTGCCGAAGGGAACGAAAAAGTAGTGATTTTTAGCCAGTGGGAACGTATGACCCGCATTGTTGCCGGAGAGCTCGATGCCCGTGGAATCCAATATCAACACCTCTATGGAGGAGTACCCAGCACGGAGCGAGGGAAATTATTTGAGAACTTTAATAACAACCCCGATTGCAAAGTGTTTTTATCGACCGATGCCGGTGGGGTAGGATTAAACCTACAGGCAGCATCGTTACTTATTAACCTGGATATTCCCTGGAACCCGGCAGTTTTGGAACAGCGTATTGCACGTATCTACCGTTTGGGGCAAAAACGAAATGTTTCTATCATTAATATGGTGTCAACTAATACTATTGAACATAAAATGCTTGGTGTATTAAGCTTTAAAAAGGGATTATCCGAAGGGATTCTCGATCAGGGCGAAAATACGATCTTTATGGAAGATAGTAAATTTAAGGTACTGATGAATACCGTGGAAGAAATGATTGTTTCGGATCAGCCAGCACAATCGTCCACCCGGGATGAAGAAGATGATGAAATTCAATCGGATATATTACCGGACAATCACAATACTATTCCTGAGGAAACTATACAACAGCAATTTGATTTTGAGCCCATTTTACCCGGAGACGATGATATAAAATCAAATGCTCCGACTTTTGAAAAAAACTATCCTCAAGCAGAAACACCGGCCGATTTGGTTCAAATGGGAATGTCGTTTTTCGGAAAACTGGCGCAAACCCTTTCCGATCCCGTAGCAACGCAAAAGCTTATTTCTTCTATTGTTCAAAAGGATGAGAAAGATGGAAAATCCTATTTAAAAATTCCGGTTGAAAATGAAAAAATGGTCGAAAATGTTTTGACATTGTTTTCGGGTTTATTAGGGCAACTGAAGAAATAGCCCCTGACAGATACCAAACTTCGCTTTTAGCTCCAGGGCATCACCTTTATTGAGGTGAAACATAGAAAAGAGAGGAAAGGTGTTTCAAAACCAATCATAATTTTGTTAATTTTATGAACTACTATCTCCTAACTAGTTAAATCATGAAGCGAAGTGAAGTAAATTCGATTATTGCTGATGCAAAATTATTCTTTGAGCAACATCAGTTTTTGCTGCCCGAGTGGGCATATTGGGCTCCTAAAAATTGGAGAAATATGTACAACAGTTGTTTCGAAATTCCAGATAATAATCTTGGGTGGGATATCACCGATTTTGGCAGCGGAAGTTTTGAAAAGAGGGGTCTGGTTCTTTTCACCATTCGAAACGGCAATTGGGAAAAGAAAGATAAAATGTATTGCGAGAAAATAATGATTGCCGGCGAAAACCAGGAAACGCCTCTTCACTATCATTGGAATAAAACCGAAGATATAATTAACCGCGGCGGGGGCAATTTGGTAATTGAATTATACAAGGCGAAAAGTGATGATACGCTTTCAGACGAACCGGTAGTTGTGAGCATCGATGGCGTGATTCGTACCATAAAGGCTGGCGAACCTTTTATTATTAAACCCGGAAGCAGCATTTGCCTTAAACCAGGAGTGTATCATCGATTTTATGGAGAAGCCGGTAAGGGTAAGGTATTAATAGGCGAAGTAAGCATGGTGAACGACGACACCAACGACAACCGTTTTTACGAAGTGATAGGGCGTTTCCCTGAAATCGACGAAGATTTTGAGCCCATTCATTTGTTGGTGAACGATTATAAGAACTATCTGTAATTCGCCAAACTTTATATCATGTCACAGAAAATTATTGTTTCCGGAGTCGGTTGTTGTTTGGTCGATTTGTTATTTAACAACATCAACTTCAATTGCATTGCCATGCAATCATACCATTCAGTTGTGCGCGGAGATGGAGGATTAACTCCCGGCCAACTGGTTTTTCAGGAAGAGTTTGAAAAATTCGCTGGATGCGATTTTAATGCGGCTTTAGATAAGCTCACCAATAATCGGGAACCTGACAAAAAAAATATAGGGGGACCATCAATAGTTTCTTTGATTCATGCTGCGCAGGTATTGGATAAAAATCGGTTCGAAGTACGTTTTTACGGTCGGGGAGGCATGGACGATGCAGGAGAGTATCTTCTTTCGGCACTTCAACAAACGCCTGTTGTCCTTCAGGATTATCAGTTAATTCCCAAACCAACACCGGCAACCTTTGTTCTTTCAGATCCAAATTACGATAACGGACATGGCGAGCGGATGTTTATCAATTCCATTGGTGCAGCATGGGACTTCAATCCAGTGGATTTACAGGATGATTTTTTTAAATCGCAAGTAGTAGTTTTTGGCGGTACGGCTTTGGTTCCGGGTATTCATGATCATTTGACATCTCTCTTGAAAAAGGCTAAATCAACTGGATGTATTACCGTTGTAAATACGGTTTTTGATTTTAGAAGCGAAAAACTTAACCCTGGTGCGAGATGGCCCTTGGGAGAAAGTGACAAAAGCTATCAATTCATCGATCTTCTGATTGCCGATCAGGAGGAAGCGCTTCGCTTAAGCGGGAAAAATAACCCCGATGAAGCCATGCTTTTCTTTCAGGAACAGCAGGTTTCGTCGGTGATTATAACAAATGGGTCAAAGAATATTTTGTTTTATTCGGATGGCCATTTTTTCGAAAAGGTAAATTTATCTTACCTACCGGTTTCTCAGCGTGTATCCGAAGAGTTAAAAGACTATAAGGAGGGAGATACTACTGGTTGTGGTGATAATTTTGTGGGCGGCGTAATTGCGTCTTTAGTCAGTCAAATTGATGAAAATAATGAAAAACCCGACCTTCGGGAGGCCTGTTATCGGGGTATAGTTGCCGGAGGTTTTGCGTGCTTTTATATGGGAGGAACTTATTTCGAACGGGAGCCGGGTGAAAAAAAGGAGCGATTGGAATCGTATTATGAGTCGTACAAAAAGCAAGTAGCTTTTAAAATTTCTGAATAAATCTTGCTTATTTGTTTCTTTTCATTTCCAAAACTTCCAGGTTTTGTATTCGGCTGGACTCTATTTCAAAACGAACAACGGTTTTTATAGCATGGAATCCTGAATTTCCTGCTGCACCAGGATTTATGCAAAGGACATTGTATTTTTTATCGTTTATAACCCTCAGAATGTGGGAGTGTCCGCAAATAAAAACATTCGGCTTTTCCTTTTCTAACAAATACGTAACTCCTTTTTCGTAATGGCCGGGATATCCTCCTATATGGGTCATTAGTATTTTCATTTCCTCACAAGTGAATATTTCAAATTGTTTATACCGGATTCGGAGGTTATGGTCGTCGATATTGCCATGAACAGCCCTGAAAGGTTTATATTTTTCCAGTTTATCGGCTGTTTCTTCGTTTCCGATATCGCCGGCATGCCATATCTCATCGCAATCCTTAAAGAAATCCAAAACACGTTCATCAATAAAACAATGGGTGTCACTTAATAATCCAATTTTACGCATGGTAATAGAATGTTTAAAGGAAAACGGATTGCAAATATAACGATACCGACATTTCATTCTCGTTTCCCTCTTTAAAATTAGTAATCAATATTGGGCTTTCAGCTTAGGATGGATGTACAAACCCCAAAAGTCGTTATCTTTGTCGAAAACATAAGTATATGCAGGTATTTTATGCCCCCGATTGTGCGGTAGGATTATATCCCCTTCAGGAAGAAGAGTCGAAACACATTGTTCGGGTATTGCGAATGGTGCAGGGAGATTCGGTTTATATAGTCGATGGAAAGGGGAATCTTTTTGAAGGCGTGGTGCACCTGCCGCACCCCAAGCATTGTATTCTAAATCTTACTACTGTTCGCGAGAATTTCGAAAAACGGCCGTATCGCTTGCATATCGCTATTTCTCCGCTTAAAAACGCCGATCGGTTCGAATGGTTTGTCGAAAAGGCTGTCGAAATTGGAATTGACGAAATTACTCCGCTAATTTGCCATCGTACTGAGCGTAAAAATGTCAATCCCGATCGCATAAACAGAATTATTGAATCGGCCATGAAACAGTCTTTAAAGGCTTTTCATCCGATTTTGAATGAGAATTGTACATTCTCTTCCTTTATTCATAATAAACAGAGCGAAGGTTGTGAAAAGGGAATAGCCTATTGTTCGGAAGGCAAGAGGGAATATATTGGGAATGCTTATACGAAAAATTCAGCAGGTCTAATATTAATTGGCCCTGAAGGCGATTTCTCGGAAGAGGAAGTAAGTTTAGCCCTTAAGAGTAGGTTTAAAGGAATTAATCTGGGAGAAAGCAGACTGCGCACCGAAACTGCGGGTATTGCAGCCTGCCATGCTTTTTCTTTTATTAATGCCGTTTAACCGACAAAAAAGTCGAACACATTGCTGAGTTCGGAGCTTTTTACTTTATAGATTTCGGTGTATTTGCACCGTGTGCAACTAATGGTCGAGAAACGTTTGTTTTGAATATCGAATACCTTGGTCCAAAATCCACCAACTGCGCGAAATTCATCTACTTCGTATTGCTGATTTCCGCACTTAGGACATTTGTATTTATAGTTCATTTTCAGGGGAATTTAAAGATTCGTTTTCATTATCAGCTTGTTTTTTTCGTAATCGTCCTGCATCCCGGAGTGCCTTGTCTATTATCCACTCCAATTGGCCATTGGAGCTTCGAAATTCATCAGCAGCCCATTTTTCAATGGCTTCCATTTTGGCAGCATCAATGCGCAGAACAAATGACTTTTTTTTAATCATACCAGTTTTTAATGGTTCAGGGTACCTGCATTTACAATTGGCCGGGCAGATTCTTCGGAGCAAAGCACTACCATCAGATTACTCACCATTGCGGCTTTCTTTTCATCGTCCAAATCTACAATTTCCCGTTTCGACAACATTTTTAATGCCATCTCTACCATACCTACTGCTCCTTCTACAATTTTTTCGCGAGCGGCAATAATGGCCGATGCTTGTTGTCTTCTAAGCATTGCTCCTGCAATTTCCGACGAGTAAGCCAATTGGTTTATACGGGCTTCAATTACTTCTATACCAGCAATATTTAGCCGCTCTATAAGTTCTTTTTCGAGTTGGTCGTTTACTTCGTCGGTACCGGCTCGTAGAGTCACCGTTGCCTGTTCGACTTCAAAATTATCATAGGGGTAAATTCCAGCAAGTTTCCTCAGGGCTGCTTCGGTTTGAATCACTACAAAATGCTCGTAATTATCGACTTCAAATGCTGCCTTAAATGTTTCTTTAACACGCCAAACCAATACAAGTCCAATCATGATAGGATTCCCTACCTTATCGTTTACTTTTATTGGCTCACAGTTAAAATTTCGGGCACGTAACGAAATTTGTTTCTTTACATAAAATGGATTTGCCCAAAAGAATCCATTTTCTTTGGCCGTTCCGCTATAGGAGCCAAAAAGTACCAATACTGCGGATTGATTTGGTTGTACCACAAAAAATCCGGTACAGATAAAAAGGGTAAACGCTAAAAGAATTGCAGCAACAATTATAGCTTTAACAACAAAAGCCACCGCTACAAAAGCAATTAATAATAATACAATTGAAATCATCAGATACCCGGAGGTTGGTTTTACTAAATTTTCGTTTTTCATGATTTGTCAAATTAGTATTTAAATGATATTAAAATGATATCACAAATGTATAAAAAAATTCCGGAAGTAAAGGACAACTTCCGGAAAATAATTAATGAATGTTTAATGTTTTACTTTGGCAAGAATTTCCTGAACGACAGAATCGCGAACGTTTACTTCTGCTCTATCGAGATAATCGGTAATATCAGGATAGGAGAGCAGCGAAACATCTTCAATGCTTAATAATCGTTCATCTTCTGCGGAGGTGTTAACGATAAAAAATAAAAGCGTAGATAGACTCATAGGCCGTATTTTTAAAATTATAAAATAGAAACGGCCCGGAGAATAAAATAGTATTGTTTTACATAAATTATTTTGTTAAGCAAATTTTATTATCCTTAATAATTTTGCGCAGATTAATCAAAGCATACCGCATCCTTCCCAAAGCAGTATTAATACTCACGTTCGTTTGATCGGCAATTTCCTTGAAACTTAAATTCCCGTAATGTCTCATAAGAATAATTTCTTTTTGGTCATCAGGCAATTCATCTATTAATCGTCGCAAATCTTTTGTAATCTGGAAGTCGATCAATTCGTCTTCGATTGTTTGATCCGAAAATTTTTGGGAGTTAAACAAATCGTATTCGTATTTCTCGCTGCTAACAGTGTTCATTTGTTTTTCGCGCCGGAAATAATCGATAACCAGGTTATGGGCAATACGCATAACCCATTGCACGAACCTGCCGTTTTCCTGATAGCGGCCGTCAGTAAGCGATTTTATAACTTTGAGAAATGTATCCTGAAATATATCTTCAGCTAGTTGCTGATCGCGAACTGTCATCAGGATATACGAATAGACTTTGTTTTTGTACCGGTGGATTAATACTTCAATAGCCTGCGAATCACCGCTAATGAACTTGTTAATAAGTTCATTATCAGAAAAAAGTTGTGTTTTCAAATCTACCTCCTTAAATTTGGGTTAATAAGAGTAGAAGTGTTACAATAGGCTATTCTCCTTGTTTTAAGTGAATTATTATTTTTTAATTAAATGCAAGTAAATCAAAAATGGATTTATATCAAAACAATTATCTTTGTTTTTTGGTTAATTTTTGTTAATAAACTGTTAAATGCCCGAAGATAGAAGTTCAAAGAATAGTATTGTGATTCGCGGGGCGCGTGTAAATAACTTAAAAAACATATCGCTCAATATCCCCAGAAATAAACTGATTGTATTAACCGGATTAAGTGGTTCAGGAAAATCGTCTCTTGCTTTCGATACTATTTATGCGGAAGGGCAACGCCGGTATGTCGAGAGTTTGTCATCGTATGCCAGGCAGTTTTTGGGACGAATTAATAAACCCGATGTCGATTTTATTGAAGGAATTCCTCCTGCCATTGCAATTGAGCAGAAAGTAAATACCCGGAATCCCCGTTCAACCGTTGGTACTTCAACGGAAGTTTACGATTATTTAAAACTGTTGTATGCCAGAGCAGGTGTTACCTATTCTCCCATTTCGGGTGAAGTGGTTAAACGTGATTCCGTTACCGCCGTGGTCGATTATATTACATCGATTGAGGAAGGGGCTTCTTTGTTAATATTAAGTCCGGTAGCGCATAAACGTGATCAGAATTTTCACCAGTACCTTGAATTATTATTAAGTCAGGGTACCACACGGATGGAACGAAACGGGGAAATTGTCCGGCTCGAAGAAATTCTGGCCAGTAAAGATAAAATTGGCGAAGATGACCATATTAATATTGTTATCGATCGTGTAAAAGTCAGCAATGATGAGGCATCCCTTTCGAGGTTTGCCGATTCCGTTCAAACGGCTTATGTGGAGGGTAATGGGGAGTGTATCATCAAAACACTTGATATGGTTCCTCCCTCTTTAAAATTATTCTCGAACCGCTTTGAGCGCGATGGAATTGAGTTTGAAGAACCCAACGAACATATGTTTAGTTTCAATAGTCCATACGGGGCTTGTACTAAATGTGAAGGCTACGGAAAGGTAATAGGAATTGACGAAGACCTGGTGATTCCCGATAAATCGCTGAGCTTATTTGAAGATGCAGTCGCCTGTTGGAAAGGAGAAGGCATGAAAGTCTGGAAAGAGAAATTTATTTTAGCATCGCCCAAATATAATTTTCCGATTCATAAACCATACTACGATTTAAGCGAAGAACAACAACGCTTTTTGTGGGAAGGGAATAATAAAGTAGAAGGACTAAATGCATTTTTTAAATTCCTGGAAGAGCAAAAGTATAAGGTGCAATATCGGGTAATGCTTTCGCGCTATAGCGGAAAAACTGTTTGTCCCGAATGTAAGGGAGCCCGTTTGCGAAAGGAAGCCAGTTATGTAAAACTATTTGGAAAAACACTCCCCGAAATGGTTTTGCTTCCTATTGACGAATTGCATGAGTTTTTTAAAACGGTAAAACTTTCGGACTACCAGCAGAAAGTAGCTGGAAGGATCTTGGTCGAAATAATAAACCGGCTCGATTTTCTGATGAATGTTGGTCTGGGATATCTAACGCTTAACCGCTTATCTACTACCTTATCCGGAGGAGAATCGCAACGTATTAATCTTGCGACTTCATTGGGAAGCAGCCTGGTTGGTTCGCTCTATATTTTAGATGAACCCAGCATAGGACTTCATCCGCGCGATACCCATTTATTAATTGGAGTTCTCAAAAAACTTCAGGAATTGGGCAATACCGTGGTGGTGGTTGAACATGATGAAGAAATAATGCGTGCAGCCCACGAAATTATTGATATTGGACCATTCGCAGGTCGCCATGGGGGAGAAGTTGTTTTTCAGGGATCCGATTTTGAATTGGAAAAATCGGGAAAGAGTTTAACTGCCGACTATTTAACAGGTCGCCTGAAAATTGATTTGCCACGGATTCGTCGAAAATCGAGTCATTACCTCGAAGTAATTGGTGCCAGGGCAAACAACCTCAAAAAAATATCGGTTAAGTTTCCGTTACATAGTCTGTGCGTGGTTACCGGAGTGAGCGGTTCAGGAAAATCTACACTTGTTCGCGATGTGCTTTTTGCAACCTTAAACAAACAAATAAATGGTTTCGGCGATCGGTCGGGCGCATACGACGTTTTAAAAGGCGATGTCCATACAGTAAAAGCGATTGAATTTGTTGACCAAAACCCAATTGGTAAATCGTCGCGTTCAAACCCTGTAACCTATAGCAAGACATATGATGAGGTCCGGAAATTATTTTCTGACCAGCCCGCAGCAAAAAATAATAACCTTAAACCATCGCATTTTTCTTTTAATATTGATGGTGGCAGATGCGAGGAATGCCAGGGCGATGGCGAAATAACCGTCGAAATGCAATTCATGGCCGATGTTAAGCTAGTTTGTGAAAGCTGCCATGGTCACCGGTTTAAAGAAGAGGTGCTGGAGGTAAAATATCGTGGAAATAACATTTACGATGTTTTAAATATGACGGTAGATGAAGCCATCGAGTTTTTTGGAGAAAAACAGGCTACCACCGAAAAGAAAATAGTGGAGAAGCTTAAACCTCTTGCCGATGTGGGATTGGGCTATATAAAGCTGGGACAATCGTCGAGTACATTGAGCGGTGGAGAAAGCCAGCGGGTGAAATTAGCCAGTTTTTTAGGGAAAGAGTCAAGCGCTAACCACACACTGTTTATATTTGATGAGCCCACCACAGGACTGCATTTTCACGACATCAGTAAATTACTCGACGCGTTAAATGCACTTATCGAGAATGGGCATAGTGTTATCCTGATTGAACATAACCTGGAGGTAATTAAATGTGCCGACTGGATTATCGATCTCGGCCCAGAAGGAGGAAAAGATGGTGGAAACATTGTTTTTGAAGGAACACCCGAAGGAATTGTTACATGTAAGAATTCTTATACAGGGAAATATCTCAAGGAAAAGCTATAGTAAGTTTATTTTTAAAGGCTAATTTATAAGGATATGATTTTTAAGGGAGAAATTGCGATTTCCTTTGAAATATTGTATATTGTTTTTGCGTTCCTATAACTTTATAAAACCAATAGGTATTTATTACTTTTAAAAACCAACGTATGAAAACACATGAATTAATAACAAGATCAATTCTTGCTTTATTTTTATCAGCTACTTTATTGTCTGGCAATGCTTTTTATAGCAAGAAGGATTTTGTTAAAATTGATAAAAGTATTTTAGTTTCCAGGTATGAGGTAACCAATAAGGAATACAGGGAATTCTTAAATAGTATAAAAATGGCGGAACAGATTGAAAATTATACAAAAAGCTTATATGACTCCGGACAATGGATTAAAAAATTTAAAGAATCTTACAGTGAACCCTTGGTAAATCTATATCACTGGCATCCTGCATACGATAAATATCCAGTTGTAAATATCACAAATGAAGCCGTTAATTATTATTGCGATTGGTTAACAAAGAAATATAATAGTTCAGTGAAGCGGGAATATAAAAAAGTCATATTTAGACTCCCAACTGAGTTAGAATGGTCAAGATTTGCTGGTTCAGTTTCAAACAGCAAGTTACCATGGACAGGAAATTCTCCTTATGCAACTGATAATAAGACTATTTTAGCAAATATTAAAATTAAGGATATCAAAAAAGGTCAAGATGACTATAAATTTGATGGATTCATTTATACATCGGAGGTTGGAAAATTTAAAGAAAATACTTTGGGTATTTTTGATGTTATTGGAAATGTTTCTGAACTGACCCAAAATGGTATTCAAAAAGGTGGTAATTGGGATAGCTATCCTGAAGATTGCACTATTGAGAAGACCCAAAATTATGATTTGCCAGATCCCAGGGTTGGTTTTCGAGTTGTAATGGAAATTTTAGAGGAATAGGATTGCTCTAAAATTATAGATTGGTGCACTAATGAAAATGCAAGGTTTATAAGGCGATATGTTTATATCATTTTTTAGGAATCTCCGGAATTGGATAGTAAATGCTTATTATTTCAATTCCGGTCTATAAAACTTCATTTTACCCTTCGTAACATTTTCGAGTTCGAGGTTGCTTAATCCAACTTTTCTACCCGAAAACCCGGTATTTTGGTGCGCAAGCTGATATTTCCCTTTACTATATACTTTATAAACAATGGCGGTATGGTGCGCCATACTTTCGGTGGTGATTGTATTACCATTGGTATACTTTACTTTAACTTTCTCAAATTGTATTATATCGCCTGGTAATATATCATCCTTTTTGGGATCTACTGGTCGTCCATATTTATATATACCGTCCCATTTTGCATTGTTGCGGGTAAGCGCCTGATTTGCCAAATCCCAGCATTCGCCTCTGTCAACCTGGGTACCAATAACCGTTTCAACATACTTTATTATCTTTTTGTTAAGGTCCGGGAGGTTTTTTTGTGCCGAAATGCTTAACGACAATACACTTAAAAGTGTTGCTATTACAAATAACTTGCTTTTCATATCCTTAAAAATTTAACGATTTATCCGAATAAAATTCCACTAACCCAACTTCGGGTTTATCTTTCCACCCAACTAAATATTTAGTATAATCGCTCATTTCCAGTTTCGAAATATTCTTGGCATACGGATCGAGCATTATTTCGTTTGGGAATAACTGCTCCAGTTGTTTAATTTTTTTTTCGTTTCTACGGAAAGGAGATTTATACATATCGGCAGCTCCATAAAGGTGCAAAAAATTATGGGCAATTTCAGAAGGGTATTTATAACTTACTACAGCAAATTCAACATCTTCCGTATCAAAAGTATTAACCTGTATTGAGATGTCTGTTTTAAAGTAATTATTCACCATAAATAACAGAGCTACGCTTTCAACTTGATAGGCGTCGCGCAGATAAGCTATCAAACGCTCTTTATTGCGGGGATTTTTAATATCGGGTATTCCGTCCTTTTCAGGAATATTTAATGTTGTTCCGGCTCTTTTAGCTATCCCGTCAGCCCATGAATTTAAAGTGTTTAATCCGGTTCTGACATTGGGTTCAGTTACCGTTTTATATACCGAACCTTGCGGTAAACTTTTATTCACGGTAGAATATTCGGGACCTATATAGTAGTCGGATTTAATATGCAGCGGTATATTATTCAGCTTAGCCTGTTCCTGAAGCCATCTGATTGCAATATTAACGGAATCGATGGTGGATTGAATATCAAATTCAGTCCAGGGAGCAGTGGTTTTATTATCAACAAATATAAAATAAAGTAAAGCTTCGTGTTTTAAGTCCTTACAAACATTTTTATACATGGCGTTCCGGTAATCAATCCGCTTTAAGGAAAAAGATGTGGAAAAAAGGATAACTAAACTGAGAAACATCAACCGTTTTAATTTTGCCATCTACCCTGTTGTTTGTGGTTTATACAAATTTAACAAAGAAATGATAGATTGTATCTATTTCAACTATTTTGATTGCTCTTTGCCGATTAAGGAAGACTGATAATATTTACAAAGTTTCGTAATGCCACAACTGATACATTTTGGTTTTCGGGCTATGCAAACATACCTTCCGTGAAGAATAAGCCAATGGTGTGCAAGAGGAATCAAATCTTCCGGAATGTACTTTACCAATTGTTTTTCAGTTTCAAGGGGCGTTTTTGAATTTTTTGTTAAACCAATTCGGGCAGCCACACGAAATACATGGGTGTCGACCGCTAAGGCTGGTTTATTGAAAACTACAGAGGCAATTACATTCGCTGTTTTTCGACCAACACCGGGTAATTTTTGCAACAGGTCCACATCGTCGGGGACAATTCCCTTAAATTCTGATACCAGGGTTTGTGCCATTCCCAGTAAGTTTTTGGCTTTATTATTAGGGTACGAACAACTTTTAATGAGTTCGTAAATTTCTTCCAGAGTGCCTTTTTCGAGCTCTTCTGCTGTTGCAAACTTCTTGAAAAAAACTGGTGTAATCATGTTTACCCGTTTATCAGTGCACTGGGCAGATAGGATTACAGCTACCAGTAATTCGTATGGGGAGCCGTAATGCAACTCTGTTTCGGCAACTGGCATTGCCACTTTAAAATATTCGATAATTTCTTCAAATAATTGTTTCTGTTGCATTTTATTCCCCGATAATTGTAATTACTATATTTCGTGATCCTCCATGATTCCGCAATTCGCAGAGATATATTCCTTGCCAGGTTCCCAAATTCAATCGGTGATTTGTTATTGGAATAGTTAATGACTGGCCGATAATAGACGATTTGATATGGGCAGGCATGTCGTCTGCCCCTTCCAGCGTATGCGTGTAATACGATTGATTTTCTGGGATTAATCGGTTAAATAGGGCTTCAAAATCTACACGCACCGATGGGTCGGCATTTTCGTTCAACGCTAAAGCTGCCGAAGTATGCTTGAGTAAAATATGTAATAATCCTGTTTTGGGTAAAGCCGAAAAATGCTGCTCCAAGGTTCGGCTTATTAAATGGAAACCCCTTTTATAGGCTGGTAATGAAAGTTCAATTTGGCGTATCATATTTTTTCAAATAAATCCTTCAGGTACTGTTTTTCAAAATCGTGTGAAAAATTGTTAAGTTGAAAATTCTCCTAATAGATACCGGTAAAAGAAAATCCTACAGTAATAACAAAAATATATTTAATTTCGTTTTGATTACAAGTTGTTATTTTAATTATTTTTACCACAATTGGGTTTCATGAGAAGGTTTATAGTTTTATGTATTTCGCTTTTTGTTTTTCTGGCTGCAAACCTTGCTCAGGAAAACGAACCATATATGCAATTAAGCGGTATGGTTAAGAACGATTTAAACGACCCAATTCCTTTTGTTCACATTATTGTAAAAAAATCTGAGCGAAGTACTGTTAGCGATTATAGCGGACTTTATACCATTATTGTTGAACCTCAGGATACAGTCATCTTTTCATCCATTGGGTATAAACGCACCAGAGTTGCAGTTCCAAATATTAACAAATCGAAACATTTTTTTAAAGATATTTGGATGGAAGTAGATACCATTATGCTGAAACAGGTAGTAATATTTCCATGGAAAACCTATGCTGAATTCAAAACTGCCGTTATAAATACCGAACTTCCGGTTCAAAAGGAAATGGAAGCTGCACAGTTAAACATTGCTCTTATTCAAACCCAGATTTTATTGAATAATTCGCCAACCCCCAATGGAAATTTTAGACAGATAATGATGCAGCAATTTGAAAGAAACAGAACATACAGCCAAATTCCATATAATGGATTACTCGATCCTTTAGCCTGGGCAAAATTTATAAAGGCCATAAAAAATGGCGATTTTAAACGAAAAAAATAGTGTTTAAATCCTGGTTATTCATTAGGACTATTGTAATTTCAGTTTTATTGAGCAGCGCTTTATCTCAGCTTAATGCTCAAAACCAAGCTGTTATTTATGGATCAATTACCGATACAACCGGAAATGCCTTACCCTATGTAAACATTTCTATTCCTGCGTTAAATAAAGGAATTGTAAGTAACCACCTAGGGAAATATCAATTAGAAATTCCATCAGGACAAGTTGTTGAGGTTCAGTATTCACTAGTAGGATTTCTTCCTAAAACCTTTAAATTTTCTCTTTCTGCGGCTCAGCGTAAAGAAGTAAACATTCGGATGCAAGTAAATGTAAAAGCATTGGATGAGGTTTCGGTAACCCACAAAAGGGAGCGGATTTCAGAAATGACGCGTCTTTCCATCCGCGAATTTGAGATGTTGCCAAATCCATCCGGTTCAGTAGAATCGTTTATTAAAACCCTGCCAGGAGTCTCGTCCTCGAACGAATTAAGTTCGCAGTATTCAGTGCGGGGCGGGAACTTTGACGAAAATCTTATTTATGTTAATGATATTGAGATTATTCGGCCTTTTCTAATTCGGAGCGGTCAGCAGGAAGGATTAAGCTTTATTAATTCGGATCTTGTTGGGGGAATTAAATTTTCGGCAGGAGGGTTTGAAGCAAAATACGGTGATAAAATGTCATCGGTGCTGGATGTTACTTATCGGATGCCCCAGAAATTTGGCAGCAATGTGTCATTTAGTCTTTTAGGGGGGGCAGTTTCTGTGGAAGGGACTTCTGAAAATAATAGATTTAGTTTTATTTCTGGGGTACGGTACAAAACTTCGAAGCTTCTATTGGGATCGCTGGATAGCAAGGGAGAATATGTGCCTAATTTTACCGATTGGCAAATGATGTTGCATTATAAACCGAATAACAGGTTGATATTTAGCATACTGTCAAATTTTTCGCGCAATGCCTATAGTTTTATCCCTCAAACACGTGAAACAAATTTTGGCACCTTTGCCCAGGTTTATAATTTAAAGGTTTATTACGATGGTCGTGAGGACGACCAATACAATTCCTCCATGGTAGCAGGAACAGTTCAATATCAGGTGAAGCCAAATCTTACCATGAAAATAATTGGTAGTTTTTATTCTACCTATGAACAGGAAAGATATGATATTTTGGGAGAATACCTGATTAATGAACTCGATGCCTATCCGGGGTCTGACACTTATGGCGATAGTATTCTAAATCTGGGAGTAGGAGGGATGCTGAATCATGCGCGAAACTATCTGATGGCCAATATTGCTTCGGTAAGTTACATTGGAACATTAAAGACAGATGTTCACGCTTTAAATTGGTCGTTAAAATATCAACAGGAGCATTTTCGTGATTATATGCGCGAATGGGATCTTATAGATTCGGCAGGTTATTCTTCGCCTTACTCCGAGCAGCAGATTCAGTTAAACAACTATGTTTATTCTGAAAACGATATGCAATCGCATCGAATTACTGGTCATTTTCAGGATGCATTATCATGGGAAGGGTTGAATGCCTCCTATATGCTCAATGCCGGATTGCGCTTTCATTACTGGTCGTTTTCGGACGAAAAACTTTTAAGTCCCCGGGTCAGGTTTTCGGTAAAACCGAATTGGGAGCGTGATGTTGCCTTTTTTGCTGCTGCCGGTGTATATTATCAGCCTCCATTTTTTAAGGAGATGCGAAATTTTAAAGGAGAACTTAATCCTTCTATAAAATCCCAACAGTCGTTTCATCTGCTTACCGGAGCGGATTATAATTTAACACTTTGGGACAGGCCTTTTAAATATACCTGCGAATTATATTATAAATACCTCAAAAACCTGATTCCTTATAAAATTGACAATGTAAGAGTTCGGTATACCGCCACTAATAATGCCAAAGGCTATGCTACCGGGATTGACATGAAATTATACGGGGAGTTTGTAGAAGGATTGGAATCTTGGGCCAGCCTCTCACTCTTAAGCACGAAAGAAGACCTTAAAGACGATTACTATTTTGATTCCAAAGGAAACAGGGTTGTGCCCGGCTATTATCACCGGCCTACCGACCAGTTATTTCATATAAATGTAGTTTTTCAGGATTATTTACCCAATAATCCAAGCTTTAAGGCCAGCTTAAATTTGGTTTACGGAAGCAGTTTTTATATCGCCCCTCCACGTTCAGCCAGGTTTGATCTTGCCTACCCTCTGGGTTCATATCGCCGTGTCGATTTAGGATTGTCCAAAACTTTTAAAACGCCCTGGTTACCTCAGTTAAAAAGTTTCTGGATCGGAGTGGAAGTATTTAATCTTTTCGATATACGAAATAAAGCCTCCCTCATGTGGGTGCAAACTGTTTCGAATCAGGAAGGAGTTCCTAATTTGTTTGGGGTTCCCAACTATCTTACCTCACGAAGGTTAAATGCAAAGGTAAGTTTGAGGTTCTGAGTCTCTTCCTATTCAAACGTTGATAAGGTACTCAAATTGCGTTGAAAAGAACATTCGTTTTCCTTAGGTGTTTCAGTTACATCATTAGCAGATTACAAGGGAGAAAAATCTATGGAAGACAGAAAAGTCATTGTATTTATTGCCATGAGCCTGGATGGTTATATTGCCAAACTTAATGGGGATATCAGCTTTTTATCGTTAGTAGAACAGCCCGGTCAGGATTATGGCTATTCCGATTTTTATGAAACCATCGATACGGTGATAATGGGTCGGAAGACATATGATAAAGTAATCTCATTTGGCATCCCTTTTCCGCATGCAGATAAGAAAACATATGTAATAACGCGTTCCTTTGGTGAAACACTCGAAAATATTGTATTCTATAATGGGGATATTAATGCTCTTATTGCAAAACTAAAAATTGAAAATGGTAAAAATATATTTGTGGATGGAGGTGCTGAAATTGTTAATTTATTATTGCAAGAAAACCAGATAGATGAGCTTATTATTTCAATAATACCTATTTTATTAGGGGATGGGATTTCGTTATTCAAAGAAGCTCGGTCTGAAATGAAATTGAAAATGCGAAATACAAATCACTTCGATTCCGGTTTGGTCCAAATACATTATACTTGCGATATTTAGATTTTCTGATCAGAATAATTCTCAACTTAAAAAATGAAGAAGCTGTGTAAAAAGTCAGTTAATTGTCGCATTTCGACGCCGCTCAATGTGACAATTAATTGATTTTTAAAGGACAGGCAGAGCAAAGTCAAAGCTTAATTCCATTTTTTACACAGCCTCTTCTGAAAACTATAATTCTTTAATACGGATATTCCGGAATTTCACCAGTGAACCATGGCCTAAGAATCCAATATGCCCTTTATCTCGTAATAATCCCGGATGGTCTTTTCCGTCCAATGTTCCATTTTTACTAGCTTCCTTAATATCACCATCTACAATGGTTGTTCCATTCAGCACTATTTTTATCCGACTTCCTTTGATAGTCACCTCTTCGGAATTCCATTCACCTATTGGTTTCAGATAATCGCGCTTAGCAGGGATAACACCGTATACCGAGCCATGATATTGGTAAGGCTTTAAATCAGCGTAAACTGCCGCGGTATTGTCGAGAATTTGCAGTTCCATTCCTACATAAGCAGCATCTCCTTCAAGTGGTGCACGAATTCCTAAGCCATTATTGGCTCCCGGTGTTAGCTGAAACTCAAATCGAAATGTAAAATCGCTATATTCTTTTTCGGTAAATAAATTTCCACCACCTTCTCCATTGGAAGACTGTATAACAATATTTCCATCTTCGGCTTTATAATCGGTTTTATTTCCAATCCAGCCATCAAGGTTTTTACCATTAAAAAGTAAATTGAAACCTTCTTTCTTTTCTTCGGGGGACAAAACAGTTTCCTGACTTTTAATTTCCCGGATATAAATATCCTTAAAAGCAAGGTCGGTTCCATGGGCTTGAAGTTCAATGGTTCCAGTCGGGAATATAGGTTGTTTCCTGTCCCAGTAATTTTCAAGAACAACATTGTCTACCACCAGTTCTCCGTTGAGAAAAACTGTTACTTTTTCGCCAACCATTTTTATATGGAAGGTGTTCCAGTCTTCAATCGGATTATCCGCAACTTTCAAGGGTTTACTTGGATTCACCTGATTATTGTATAAACCCCCGGAACCAACCTGTGCACCAACTTCTACCCGGGTGGTGTCCCAAATCTGAACTTGCGGAGATCCCCGTAAATAGATGCCGCTATCTCCTTTTTTGCTTATCTTCCAGTTTACAATCATTTCAAAATCACCATAGTCTTTTTCAGAAAGTAAATTCGCTCCATCGCCATTAAAAAATATCATACCATCTTTAACCCGCCAATTTTCCTTCAATTTTTCGTTTGCTATGAGCTGAAGCTTTGCAATCTCTTTAGATGTTAGGGCCGCTAATTTAATTGGGTCTGTTATAAATCCTTTCCAACCGGAGAGATCAATACCATTAAACATCGAAACAAACCCCTGATCAGTTGGCATAGTCTCAATATACCGGTTAACGTTTTCCTTTATATAATCGCTTTCGGGGCCACGAATAAGGGTTAACGCTTTTTTAAGTATAGTTTTTGGAATATCACCATACAAACCTGTTTTATAATCGGTATCCGGTAAAGCAATTTGAACTGCAGCGTTAGCTGCATCGCTCTGTAAGGCGGGGTCATCTAAATATTTGCTAACATATACAAGGGTTAGGAAAGTTTTTAGATTATCCAAGGACCTGATGACTTGAAGTTTTTCCTGATCGTTTTGTGCCAGAGGCATTATTTTTTGAAACTTTAAAAGCTTTTGATCAGCGGGCATATTAGAGCGCCGAATTTGATTTACATACCCTGAAAATGCTTCATTCCGGTAATCTTGGTTGTCCGATTTGCAAATTTCAAAAAGAGCAGAGGCTGCTGTGTGGTCATTCCAATTAACCAATGCTTTAAAGCAGGTCTGTATTGTTTCTCCAGCAGAGGATTCGTATAATTCTGTAACAGCTTTTAGCGCTTTTTTCCCACCAATAGCTGGAAGAACAGGGATGATTTTTTCTTTACTGTTTGTTTGCTTGAGTGCAGAAAGAATTGGTAAAGTGGCAATATCCTTATCGGTTTCGTCATTTGCAGCTTTAACAATAGCATTTTGAATTTTCTGTATATGAATTGGGTCATTAGTTTGTAAAAGGAATGGAAGCAATGTTCCCAAATCGGTATAAGTCGAAATGCTTTGTAGCGCATTGATGGCAGCATTTTTTATCTGAGTGTCTTCATTGGAGGTGTATGCAAAAATTGTTTTAAAATAGCGGGAGCCCGATTTTGAGGCAATCAAATTAATGAGTGATGGTTTTCCAGCATTTGGGGCGCTTTCTAAAAATTTTGCCACTATATCCAGTTTGCTTTCATTCAACAATGTTTTCAAAGCTTTTTCAGTTTCTTCTGAATCGTTCCCTTTGCTAACATGGTTTAACAAATCAGTCAAAGCTTCTTGATCATTCAGTTTTACAAGGGCCCAGATTGCTGAATTACGAACTTGTGCAGAATTGTCAGCTAATTGGTTACGCACAAAAGGAGTTGCTGATTTATCAGCTCTTTCTCCCAGAAAATAAATAATATCTGCCTTAATATCTGCCGGAGCATTTTTAGCTTTTTTTGTCCACTTTTGGGTATAAACTGCATCGCCATGTCCTGTTAAAGTATGCAGAATTGCTGTTCTGTACTCTGCATTTTCTGAATTTATTTCTTTCAGGGCCATTTTCATTGCTTCCGGCTTGAAGTATTTGGCATAAACTGCAAATGCCGCTACTCTGTTAGGTAGGAGTTTGCTTTCTGTATTGGCTTTGAAAATTGCCTCACATGCCTGTTCGCAAAGAACGGTTTCTTTGTTTTCTCCTAGTCGGTTAGCATATTTGAGAAATGAAGCAGTTGCCTCGGTAGGTTCATATTTATAAAGGGCTTTTTGCATTGCATTATTCAGGACAAGATACGATTCGGGTGCTCCTATATTTGCCAGCGCTGCCAAAACGGTCCTTTGAAGTGAATGATCCTGATTACCTTCCAGTTTCATTAATATGGGCAAGGCAGCCTTCGATTTGAATTCCCCTAATGATTTGATAATCGTGATCTGATTCTCACCTGAAGATGAGGAAGCCACATCTAATAAAGCTTTTTCGGCAGAAGACGATTTAATGTTAATAAATAGTTGGGTGACCGGTTCACATAAGCGGGAGTCGGACAAATAAGATTTGAGGTTTTCGACACATTGGTCATTCCCTCCATAATTAAGCTGGTGAATAAGGTAAGCCTGAATTTCTTTATCAGAGAAATTGCCGATTGCTTTCAAAAAATCGGACTGCAGTAAAGCCCATTCCTTTTCGTGTCCTTTTTGACTGGTATACCGGGCCAGACTGGTTAAGGTAAACCTTACAGCCACATCGTTTCCCTGGCCTGCAGGTTTTAACATATGTATCATTTCAGAAAGGCCTTCATCTCCCAAACTAATTGTTTGGTTAAGTGCCTTGTTAAGATGCTCGTTGCTTTGAGCTGGCATTTGAGCCAGAATATCGGCAACCTTCGTTTTTAGTGTTCGGGTATCTTGCGCAGATATCTGAAAATTAAGAACGAAAAAGATAAGGAGTGATAATATTGAAATATTTTGTTTTTTCATCGGATAAGCATTTTGAATTGAGTACTAATTAAAAATTCCAGGGAGCACGCATTGGTTGATTGATCATTCGATTGGCAGCTTCATCGTTAATGAATTTTTGGCCTACAGGATCGTATTCCAGATTGCGTCCAAGCCGAAGTGCAGTAATTCCCATGTTTACAATGGTGGCCGATCGGTGACCGTTCATTTCGTTTAATGCAAATTTTTGACGGGTTCTTACCGATTCTGAAAACAGGCCAATTTGTGGCATTGGGTCTCTTAGGGTGGCGATTAACTTATTAATAGAAGGTATATCAGATTTTAATCCTTTAAAAATTTTGCCATGCGGTCCTTCAATAAAAGCAGCATCTTTATCCTTATTTTCACCATCCAGAATAATTTTACAACCATCATCATAAGTATATTCAATTCTTCTCCACGATCCAACTGCATCGTAATGCTGCTGAGGTGCATCAACTTCAACCCGGACAGGGCTGGTATGATCTTTTCCTAAAATGTATTGAACCGGGTCAAGGTAATGCTGGCCCATATCTCCAAGTCCACCGCCATCGTAATCCCAGTAGCCCCGAAATTTTGAATGCACGCGATCTTCATTATAAGGTTTGTACGGTGCAGGCCCCAGCCACATATTATAATCTAAATTAGAAGGAACAGGCATAGGAGTGAGGTCTGTTCTTCCACTCCAGAAAAACTTCCAGTCGTAACCAGTTATTCCGCTCACAGTTACTTTCAGAGGCCATCCAAGAGCTCCGCTGAGCAGTACTTTCTTCAAGGGTTTAACATCAGTTCCTAATCCATAGAAGGTATCTTTAAAGCGAAACCACGTATTTAGCCTAAACATCCGGCCATATTTATTCACTTCTTCCACCACACGTATCCCTTCGCCAATTGTTCGGGTCATGGGTTTCTCGCACCAAATGTCTTTTCCTGCTCTGGCAGCTTCTACAGCCATTAATCCATGCCAATGAGGAGGAGTTGCAATATGAACAACATCAATTTCAGGTTGCATCAGTAATTCACGGTAATCCCGGAAGATTTTTACATCTTTACCTGTTAGAGCCAAAGCTTCGTTTATGTGTAATTGGTCAACATCGCAAATTGCAACAACTCGTGTTCCTTCATAAGGGATATGACTTCTTCCCATGCCACCAACGCCTATGATAGCTTTGGTGAGCTGATCGCTTGGAGCTGTAAATCCTTTCCCGCCTAGAACATGGCGTGGAATAATCATTATTCCGGCCATGGTTCCGAGAGATGCTTTCAGGAAATGTCGCCGGTTAGGTTTATTATTATTCATAGTTTAGATATTTAAGCAGTTATGTTTTTATTGGAGCAGCTAAATTAAATAATACAATTATAATTTGGGTAAGATTTTGTCAAATATATTCATTCATTTAAGAAACTAATATAAATTAAATTATAATGAAATGTAATTCAGATGTTTGGTAACATTCAGTATTGGAATTTTATTTTTAGGCTTAATTTATCTCAACTTTGTTAGTTGAATAATAATCGAAGATCACAAAAAAAATTATTATCCCTCTTCGATTTGGCAGGTGTGAAAAGATATATTATTTAGTTTAATGATAAGGTAAGAATATTTGAGGGGCATATCAATAAAATAATGATAATTTCAGAATTAGTAAAATTTAATTTTTTTATAAGTTAGATGTTTATGGTTCAAATTAATTACGTATTGTAAGAAAAATTGAAATAAAAGTGCGTAAATGAAATAAAAAATATATTTTTACAGACTAATTAAAAATAAAGTATAATTGTCCAAACATTTATTTTAAATTATGGTTTACTTATTTTAAATGGTCTTGAAAATTGATATTTAAGCGTTAATTTTTACAATGAGATAGAAATTTAGTTTATAAATTAGATAATAAATTATTATATGTGTGGAATAGTTGGTGTTTTTGATTTAAAAGTAAGCTCAGAAGAGTTACGGCCAAAAGTATTAGAGATGTCTAAGAAAATTCGCCACCGTGGTCCGGATTGGTCCGGAATTTACTGTGGAAGTAAAGCGATTTTGGCGCATGAAAGACTTTCGATTGTTGATCCTCAATCTGGAAAGCAACCTCTGTATAGCAAAGATGGTAAACTAATATTAGCAGTGAATGGCGAAATATATAACCATCAGAGTATTCGTAATCAAATGAAAGGTTCCTATGAATTTTTGACCCATTCCGATTGTGAAGTTATTTTGGCGCTTTACCGTCAAAAAGGTGCGGATTTTCTGGAAGACCTGAATGGAATTTTTGCATTTGCGCTTTACGACAGTGAAAATGATTGTTATTTGATTGCTCGTGACCATATTGGAATTATTCCGTTATATGTTGGTTGGGATAAATTTGGTAACTTTTATGTTGCTTCTGAGTTGAAATCGCTGGAATGCTTATGTAATAAGATTCAGGAGTTTTTGCCAGGTCATTATTTATATAGTAAAGACGGTGGCCAGATGAAGAAATGGTACAACCGCGAATGGACTGATTTTGATGCAGTAAAGGACAATCCTGCCAGTATTGAGGAGTTGCGTGAAGCATTGGAAGCTTCTGTTCACCGTCAATTGATGTCGGATGTGCCTTATGGGGTTTTATTATCGGGAGGTTTAGATTCATCTGTAATTTCGGCAATTGCAAAAAAGTATGCTGCAGTTAGGGTTGAGTCAGATAATAACGAACAGGCCTGGTGGCCACAGCTGCATTCTTTTGCAGTTGGGTTGGAAGGTTCTCCGGATTTAGCAGCTGCACGGAAAGTTGCCGATCATATTGGAACTGTTCATCACGAAATTCATTTTACCATTCAGGAAGGATTGGATGCTATTAAAGATGTGATCTATCACCTCGAAACATACGATGTTACCACCGTACGTGCATCTACTCCTATGTATCTGATGGCAAGGGTTATAAAATCGATGGGTGTTAAAATGGTATTATCGGGCGAAGGTGCAGATGAAATATTCGGTGGATATTTATATTTCCATAAAGCTCCCAATGCAAAAGCTTTTCACGAAGAAACAGTTCGTAAACTTAGCAAATTGCATTTATACGATTGCCTCAGGGCAAATAAATCACTCGCAGCATGGGGCGTCGAGGGCCGTGTTCCCTTCCTCGATAAAGAATTTATGGATGTTGCCATGCGTTTTAATCCCGATGAGAAGATGGCAAAAAACGGTCGTATGGAAAAATGGGTCGTTCGCAAAGCATTCGAAGATTATTTACCAGAGAGTGTAGTTTGGAGACAAAAAGAACAATTTTCGGATGGGGTAGGTTATAGCTGGATCGATACCTTAAAAGCCACGGCTGCTCAAAAAGTTAGCGATGAACAAATAGCAAATGCCAAATACCGTTTCCCAATCAATCCACCCATGTCGAAAGAGGAATATTTATACAGAAGCATTTTTTCAGATCATTTTCCATCCGATTCAGCAGCTTCTTGTGTTCCATCGGTACCTTCAGTTGCTTGCAGTACACCTGAAGCCCTAGCCTGGGACGAGTCTTTTAAAAACATGAACGATCCTTCTGGCCGATCGATTAAGAGTGTTCACGTTCAGGGATATAAATAGTGTTAATTTTAATTTAATTTTTTTTTAGGGTTTAGTTCAAAAAGGTTGAATCGGTTTTCCAATTCAACCTTTTTTATTTTGTAGTTTTTAGTATTTTTATTTTTTAAACTACACTATAAAAAACTACACATGAAACTTAGACAGCACTTATTATTACTATGTTTATTTTGCTTAATTTCTCCGGCAGTTTGGTCGCAGAAGTATGATTCTTCCTGGGAGTCAATTGATAAAAGACCAATTCCTGCATGGTTTTCGGATGCCAAGTTTGGAATATTTATCCATTGGGGGGTGTATTCAGTCCCAGCCTGGGCACCTGCTGACGCACCAATCGGGGTTTATGCCAAATATGCTGAATGGTATTGGAATAAACTTCTAGTTAATTCGGGAGAAGAACATAAATATTTTAAAGCCTTTCACGATAGTATTTATGGTTCAAAGTTTCAATACCAGGACTTTGCATCTCAATTTAAAGCAGAATTATTTGAACCTGAAAAATGGGCAGATGTATTTACCCGTGCAGGTGCAAAATATGTGGTATTAACTTCGAAGCATCATGAGGGATTTTGCTTATGGCCAAGTGAGCAAAGCTGGAACTGGAATTCAGTTGATATTGGAGCTCATCGCGATTTAGCAGGTGATTTATCCAAAGCTGTCAAAGCAAAAGGATTACACATGGGATTTTATTATTCCCTTTACGAATGGTTTAATCCGCTTTACAAATCGAATCTGGAGAAATATGTAGATGATCATATGATTCCTCAAATGAAAGATCTGGTAAATCGTTATCAACCGGATGTTTTATGGACAGATGGGGAGTGGGATCACCCAAGTGAAAAATGGAAGAGTACACAATTTTTATCATGGTTGTATAATGACTCACCCGTTAAAAACAGCATTGTTGTAAACGACAGGTGGGGAAAAGAGACCCGTGCAAAGCATGGAGGGTATTATACAACAGAATATGATCTGGTTCATGATAAAAAAGGAATAGATAAAGCTGTAACTCATTCATGGGAAGAATGCCGGGGTATTGGTACTTCTTTTGGTTATAACCGAATTGAAGATTTGGATAATTATATGTCGTCGAAGGCATTAATTGACTTATTAGTTGAAAAAGTATCCAGCGGTGGAAATTTATTATTAGACATTGGACCAACTGCCGATGGCTTAATACCGGTGATTATGCAAGAACGCTTATTAGATATGGGTGATTGGTTAAGGGTGAATGGCGAGGCTATTTATGGAACTCAGGTTTGGAGGAAAAGCCCAGATAAATCAATTCCTGGTGTTTTTTTTACTTTAAAGGGAAACGATTTATTTGTAATCTGCACCAAATGGCCACAGGGACCAATTGTAATACCGGGCATAGAATCGGTTCAAACAGTTTCTTTAATGGGCTCTCCAATAAAAGTAAAGGCAAGTGCAAATGGAAGCTTAACTATACATCCACCAGCGATAAATCCTGCTAATATGCCATGTCAGCATGCGTGGGTATTTAAAGTTTCAAATATCGGGATTTAGCCGGGAGTGAATTTATTTTTGGTAGAATCAATTCGTACACGGTATAATTTTTTTTAAGGTTATCACTTGTTTTTACAGGCGATAACCTTATTTTATTTTTTGGAACGACTTAATAATTGTAATATCAGGAAAATGATGCAGGCTATATGGATCTTTTAGGATTACCCCGATTACTGTTTTCCAGGCATTACCATGAAAGCGGATAGAATGAGGAGGAATTCGGGAGGGATGGATATGTATCATAAACTCAGTGTCCTCGCTTCCTCTAATTATCCAGTTTGATTGATCACTCAATGGAACAAGTTTATAAGCTTCTTCTTTCAACCAGGTATTCAATTCTTTTCTGGAAAATACACCGTGATTATCTAAAAAATAAGCTACTTGATTAACAATCTCATGCAGGCTTAAATTTCCTGTGTAAATGTCTAAATAGTTTGAGTTTATTTCCCTTAATTACTCGATTATAAGATTCATGTAAGAAGACTCTGGTTCTTCACTCATTGTTTGGTTAATTTCCTGAATAACAAAATTCATATGATATTTCCATGGATTGAATATTATTTTGTCCTCGGGGAATGACATTTTTTTAATGTTTTCACTAAAATATTCACTAAATTAAACTAGTTTTTCAAGCCACTGAAATTTAATCCAAACGATTATGAAAAATATAATATTTGTAGTGTTATTATTTTTGGCATTCTCGTGCGGTAAAAAAATAGATTTACAGCACGAGAAAATCTCATTACTAAAAATTGATTCCTTATTTTCAGCTCTATCCGAATCAAAAGGGATGAAAGATGCATATAGCATGTATTTAGACGAAAAAGGAGTCATGCTTCGCCCCAATTCGATGCCAATTATTGGTCAAGACCGTATTTTTAAATACCACAACGAAATGAAATCGACTTCCGCTACATTAACCTGGAAACCTACGTTTGTGGAAGTTTCGGAAAAAGGGGAATTAGGATATACTTATGGACTTTTTAAACTAAAAACTCCGGATACTCTTGTTTTCGGAACCTATGTAACCATTTGGAAAAAAAACTCAAAAGGACAGTGGAAAGTAGTAATGGATTCCGGAAACTCAGGAATTGGAAAATAATTTATTTCCCGAGATATTTTAAAAACTCACTTTTTATGCTTTCATCGTTAAAACTTCCATTGTAGAAAGATGTAACCGTACTACTCTGAATATCCTGGATACCTCTGGATGCAACACATAAGTGATCGGCCTCGATGACGACAGCAACATGATTGGTCTTTAGAGAATTCACTAGCTCTTTTCCGATTTGAACTGTCAACCGCTCCTGAACTTGCGGTCTACGCGAATAATACTGAGCAATTCGATTAAGTTTAGATAGTCCAATAACATAATTTTCGGGAATGTAAGCAATATGAGCTTTCCCAATTATCGGCACTAAATGATGCTCACAATAAGAATAAATAGTGATATTTTTTTCAACTAACATCTGATTATATTTAAACTTGTTGGAAAATAGCTTCATTTCTGGCTTATTGGCAGGATTTAGTCCCTTAAATATTTCTTTTACATACATTTTAGCAACCCTGTTCGGGGTATCACAAAGACTTTCATCTGTAAGATCCATTCCCAGAATGTGAAGAATTTCCTTGAAATGTTTTGAAATTGAAGTAATCTTTTCACTTTCACTTAATTCAAATGCATCGGAACGCA
Source organism: Bacteroidota bacterium (assembly GCA_020048915.1). Classification (GTDB taxonomy): domain Bacteria; phylum Bacteroidota; class Bacteroidia; order Bacteroidales; family JAAUTT01; genus JAAUTT01. The sequence continues at coordinate 32,417 of JAIFLU010000273.1, forward strand.
TGGGGGTATCTGATGTATTGGTGAAATGATCCGAATCATCATCGCTGTTCTCAATCCATAAATCTTGATGACCTAATGAATTATTCATTTCCAGTTTTTTATCCAGCGAATTGTATTGAAGTTCATTAGGTTTTTTGATCGCTTCTAAAAGAAATCGGCTATTCATGTTTTTCATTTGCGTCTATTTTTATAGATATAAACGCACTGATAAATTAAATGTTTATAGTTTACGTTATAAAATTAAACAAAAACACAACTAATGAAATCAGGAATTGATTTTATTCA
>JAIFLU010000172.1 GCA_020048915.1 Bacteroidota bacterium
TTTTTGTAATTTAGATTAAATATAAATAGATTGGCTAGAATTCTTGCAATTGATTACGGTAAAAAACGTGTAGGCATAGCTGTTACAGATCCATTACAAATTATTGCCAACAGTTTAACTACTGTTCCGGCACACGAAATATTCGATTTCATAAAAGAGTATTTCAAAAAGGAGCAGGTCGAAAAGGTGGTAGTTGGTTTGCCTAAACAAATGAATAATCAGCCTTCAGAATCCATGCCTTATATTGAACAATTTGTTGCAAAATTTAAAAAACTTTATCCCGATATACCTGTTATATTAGTAGATGAGCGATTTACTTCAAAACTTGCCGTACAATCGATGATAATGGGGGGCGTCAAAAAGAAAGATCGTCAGGACAAAGCATTGGTTGACACCATAAGTGCCACTATTATATTGCAGTCGTATATGGAATCACAATCGTACAATCGTTAATTAAATTTTTATGGTTTTCCCTATTTTTGTTTATGGATCCCCTGTTTTAAGAAAAGTTGCAGAAGAAATTACGAAGGACTATCCCGGCTTGCAATCGTTTATATCCGATATGTGGGAAACCATGTATAAATCGGATGGAATTGGGCTTGCAGCACCTCAGGTAGGGCGTTCAATACGACTTTTTGTAATAGATGGTTCGCCTATGGAAGAGGACGACCCATCCATGACCGATTTCAAAAAAGTATTTATAAATGCCAAAATTATTAACCGAGAAGGTGACGAATGGATTTTTAATGAAGGATGTCTTAGTTTGCCGAATATTCGGGAGGATGTTTTAAGAAAGACCCGAATAACCATGGAATATTTTGATGAACAATTTAATCATCATATTGAAGATTTTGATGGATTAAAAGCTCGGATTATTCAGCATGAATACGACCATTTAGATGGAGTTCTGCTGGTTGACCATATTTCGGCAATTAAAAGAAAGTTACTGGCAGGGAAACTGAATGCTATTTCGCGTGGTAAGGTTGATGTTAGTTATAAAATAAAAGCATTGAAATAGTTAAAGTTGAACTTTAAGGCTAAGGAATACGATAGTACAAATATCTTTTTAAAAGCAAAGGCTGAATCTTTTTTAATTAAGAGATTCAGCCTTTGCTTATTATTCAAGAGTTTGCCGCAGGTTAAACCAGTTTATATTTTTTAAATATTTCGCTCGATTTTAGAAGAATGTCGATATATTGAGCCCTTTTATAAATATAGGGATCTTTTGAATTTTTAGCGGACAGTTTCCCTTTAAAGTCATTTATAGTTTTATACCCTTTGCTGTTCATCCATTTGTCAAGACCTTCAATTAGTTCAGCCAAATAACCAATTTTATTTTTATACAATGCACTTACTACCTGAACTCCATCGGATCCTGCTAACAACATTTTAATAACATCTTCGGAAGTATGTATACCTGAACTTGTGCAAATGCTGGACTTAAGGTATCCATGTAAAAGTCCTGCAAAACGGAGCGGTAATCGGTTTTCATCCTGAGTACTGGCATTAAAGGAGTTTATATGTTCCTCAGAATTTATATCAATATCAGGTTGAAGGTATCTGTTAAAAAGGACCACTGCATCAGCGCCCGAATCATCAAATTGTTTGATTACATGCAATGGATTTGCATAAAAAGGGCTCAACTTAACACTTACCGGAATTTTAACTGTATTTTTAATGGCTTTTAGAAACTCTATTTGTTGATCAATTATGGCTTTGCCAGAAACAGCAAAATCTTTGGGAACGGCATAAAAATTTAGCTCTAATCCATGTACACCTGTTTCTTCGATTAGTTTGGCATATTCTACCCATGTTTCGTGATAAATGCAATTTAAGCTGGCAATAACAGGAATGTTAACACTTTCTTTGGCTAACCTCAAATTCATCAGGTGTTCACTTGGACCTGCATGTTCCATATTTGGGAAAAGACGAACCATTTCGGCGTTGCGATCTTCATATTCCGATAATCCTTCATCCATTTCTAGTTTCTCAAGTTGGATTTGCTCTTCGAATAACGATTTATATACAATGGCAGCTGCACCCGCATCTTCCATCCTTTTAAGGTTATCCCGGTTCGAAACTAAGTTAGTAGCTCCGGCAATTATGGGATTTTTAAGTGATATTCCCATGTAGGTAGTTTTGAGATCTGCCATACGAATAGTTTTATACGGTTTTTTAGGATTAACTATTTAATTATTAAATTTATGAAAAATAATTAGTATTTTAATCATGAATTTCAACAAACCCTTGAATATATAACAATCGGAGTAATCAATTAGTTTAATTATTATTCAAAATTATTTGAATCCGTATGACTTTATACGAATTTCTTCGTAGTGCGCCATTTATTAGATTGTTAATACCTTACCTTCTGGGAATATTATTAGGAGAATATTTTCATTTCAATCCATATTTTCTTTGGATTAGTGTTTCCCTTTTGATTATTGCTTTGCTGCTTATCGAAATATTTAAAGTAAGCGCTCAGTTTCGGTATCGGTGGCTTTGGGGACTGAATATGAATATTTTTCTTTTATTTTTAGGAATTACTTCTATCCAGCAATCGAAATCCTTCAAAGAATATCCGGAAAATGATGTCGTTATTTCCGGAACCATATTGGAAAATCCACACACCACCCTGCTAAGTCATTCGGTTTTAGTTAGGATAAAAGCAATAAAAACAGAAGGAGTATGGGAAAAATGGGACAGTAAAACGTTATGTGTTCTTCAAAAAGCAAAAGATAGTGTCGTCCCAAAGTTGGGACAAAGTATTGCAATCAGAGCATCCTTTAAAGAAATTAAAAACAGACAAAACCCCTACGAGTTCGATTACCGAAAATACATGAACCGGAAAGGTTTTTATTATACAGCTTATGCCAATTCAAATAATTGGCAACTGTTAAATCAAGAACCGGAATTTGATCTGAAATTGTGGGCTCTTAAAATCCGGGATAAGATTCTTGATTATTTCCGACAGTTAAATTTGAATGCATCTGCTTTTGCAGTGATTTCAGCATTAACCGTTGGAGAAAAATCATATTTGGACGCCGATTTGGTTAGCGCCTATGTAAACAGCGGAACTATGCATCTGCTTGCCGTTTCGGGAATGCATGTAGCACTTTTATTTTGGTTGTTGCAACAGTTCTTCCGGCCTTTGGAGCGGATAAAAAAAGGAAAGGCTATACAAACTGTTTTGGTTCTATCAATAATATGGCTTTTTGCACTTATAACTGGATTAACTCCATCTGTAATAAGGGCATCAGTAATGTTTACTTTCTGGATGTTGGGTGATTATAATAACCGCAATGTTAATATTTACAATACCCTATCAGCTTCTGCTCTCCTTATTTTGCTAATCGAACCCGGATCACTTTTCGACATTGGTTTTCAACTTTCGTACCTGGCGGTTCTTGGAATTGTAATTTTTTATAAGGATATTTTTAATTGGTTTTATGCGGGCAATTGGTTTTTAAAACAAGCGTGGAGTATTTTGGCCGTATCTATTGCAGCGCAATTACTTACCTTGCCTCTAACATTGTTTCATTTTCATCAATTCCCCAATTATTTTCTTCTTTCTAATTTAATTTGCCTGCCACTTTCGACTATAATCTTATACGGGTCGATTCTGGCGCTTATTCTGGCGCCTTTCAGTTTTTTATGGGACTATATAGGTTGGGTACTCAAAATATTAGTTAATAGCTTAAATGCAGTATTAATTTGGATTGAGCATCTTCCATATTCAGTTACCAATGGCGTTCATATTTCAGTATTTATGGCATTATCCATATTTATACTTGTTGCCAGTTTGCGAATTTACTTGATAAACAAGCGAATAGTTTTTATGTATATTGCTATGCTATTTGCAATTGGAATATTTACTAACAGGCTATATATTAAAACATTTGCCCAATCGAGGAAAGGTGTAATTATATATAATAGTCAAAAAGTAGCTTTAATTCATTTAATAAGGGGATCAGAAAATTATGTTTTAACTGATTCGGTAGCCTTTAGCTCAGGAATGCGAATTTTAAAATCTGCTAAGGAGCATTTAGATTTAAATGCTCCTCAGCTAATTCCTTTCGATACAAAAACAGTATTAAAGGAAAATGACATTTTACTGTATAAGGGGTTTTTTTCTTTTTCTGGGAGCACATTTTTCTATTGGCATGAAACGCCTATTCATTTATTAGGAGAAAAGCCGGTTAAGATTGATGTTTTAATAATTCATACAAAAGATAAAGTAAAAATGCATGATATTGCAAAATACTTTGATGCACGGCAAATTGTTGTCACAGCTAATGTTTCCCGAGGTTCTGCTGAAACTTTGATGCGAGGCTTTGCCTTGGCAGGGAAGCCTTGCCATTATATTTCTCTGCATGGGGCGTGGATTTCAGAAGGGTTTAAAATTTATCACAAATGAGTTTATAGTGTGATAAATATATCATTACTTTGTTCGTTTTTTTATTGAGGCGAGTATATGCGTATTATCATTGCAGGAGCCGGGGAAGTTGGATCCCACCTGGCAAAAATGTTAAGTCACGAGAATCACGATATAGTGTTAGTTGATCCGGACGAGAATAAATTGAAAATACTTGGTTCTAACTTAGACCTAATGACCCTGGAGGGTTCAGCTACATCGCTGGAATTATTGTCCAACGCAGGGGCGGGAAGGTGCGATTTATTTATTGCCGTTACTCAAACGGAAGAAATAAATATTACAGCCTCCATTCTTGCTAAACGACTGGGTGCTAAAAAAACAATCGCCCGAATTGATAATCAGGAATATCTGGCAAAAGAAAACCGGGACTTTTTTGTTGGATTAGGTATCGATTCCATGATATACCCCGAAAAGATGGCTTCAAAAGAAGTTTCAAGCATGTTGCGCCAAACGGGGTTTACTGATCTGGTAGATTTTTCAGGAGGAAAGCTTTCTCTTATCGCAGTAAGAATTGATGCTGATTCGCCCATAATCAATAAGACCCTTTCTGATATTTCACAGGATATATATAAGCTTGATTATAGGGCCGTAGCAATTTCACGCGATAGCAAAACTATTATCCCGAAAGGATCGGATACTTTTAAGGCAGGCGATGCCATATATGTTATTTCGAACCAGGCAGGCATAAAATCGTTAATGAAAAATGCGGGAAAAGAATCGGTAGATATTTCGAATGTTATGATTTTGGGAGGCAGTAGAATTGGTAAACTAACTGCTAAAGACCTGGGAAAAGGATACAATATAAAACTTATTGAAATTAATAGAGAAAAAGCCTACCGCTTGTCTAATTTGCTAAATAATACGTTGGTAATTAACGGAGATGGGACTAATATTGAACTTCTGATGCAGGAAGGGCTGAAACGGATGGATGCATTTATTGCCGTTACCGGAAATTCAGAAACGAATATTCTTTCGTGTCTTTTGGCAAAAAGTATGGGTGTAAAGCGGACCATTGCCGAAATTGAGAATATTGATTATATCAGTTTAGCCGAGAAAATGGGGGTAGATGCGGTTATTAATAAAAAAATTATTACAGCCAGCCGAATTTTTAGGCACACTATGGCGGGCGAAGTTTCCGTGATAAAATGCTTAACAGGATCGGATGCCGAGGTGCTGGAATTTGTTGTTCAGCCTAATGCTAAAGTTACGAAGGGGCGTATCAATGAAATTGATTTTCCGAAAGATGCTATAATTGGAGGTATTATTCGAGACAAGGTGAGTTTTATAGCTAATGGCGATACTGAAATTCAACCAATGGATCATGTGGTTGTTTTTGCCCTCCCAAAAGCTTTAACCGAAATAGGTAAATATTTTAGCTAAATTTCTATGTTCAATAGGAAGTATGTTTTGCATGTAATTGGCTTGCTTTTAGTGCTGGAGAGTCTGCTCATGATACCGCCAATTATTGTTTCGCTGATATATGGGGAAGACGATTTTGGCGCATTTCTTTTATCATCGGCAATTACTTTAGTAATCGGTGGAATTATCTGGCTTTTCAATCAAGATCCGGACAAGGAAATTGGTAAACGTGAAGGATATTTGGTTGCATCATCCGTATGGATTGTTTTTTCTATTTTTGGAGCTTTACCCTACATGATTAGTGGATACATTCCTAAATTTACGAACGCTTTTTTTGAAACAATTTCGGGATTTACCACCACTGGAGCATCTATTCTTACTGACATTGAAAAACTTCCTCATGGATTACTTTTTTGGCGAAGTATGACCCACCTTGTTGGGGGAATGGGGATATTAGTAATTAGTATTGTTTTACTTCCAAATTTTGGTACAGGAAGTATGTTTTTATATGGGGCTGAAACCTCTTCTGCATCAAGTGGGAAATTGCATCCCAAGATTAAAGATACTGCCTCCCGGTTATTATGGATATATCTCGGATTTGTTGCAATTCTAACTGTTTTGTTGCTTCTGGGTGGAATGAATCTATTCGAATCACTTTGTCACTCTTTTGGAACCATAGCATCCGGAGGGTATTCTCCCAAAAATACAAGTATTGCAGGGTATTCACCTTATATTCAATATGTAATAGGTTTTTTTATGATTATTGCAGCAGTAAACTTTAATCTTCATTATTATTTACTGAAAGGTGCTTTTAAAAAGGTTTTTGAAAATGAAGAATTACGTCTTTTTTTATACATTATTGGAGGTGCAGTTGTTTCGTTAACCTTATCGTTGATATTTATTCATCATTATGATAGTGAGAAAGCATTTCGTGATGCTTTCTTTCAGGTTACATCTGTTATATCTACTACTGGTTTTGCATCGACAGACTATATGATTTGGTCGCCATTTATGTGGTTTATCCTTTTTTTGTTATTATTTATTGGGGGATGCGCTGGGTCTACTGCCGGGAGTATTAAAGTAGTCCGGTACTTATTATTGTTTAGGAATATCCCGGTTCAGTTTAGAAAACTACTGCACGAACGGGGAGTGATATCTGTCCGGCTGGATGGTGTGATTATTAGTGAGGAGCTAATCTTCCGAACCTTAGCCTTCTTTCTAATTTATCTCCTAATTTGGGTTGTTAGTACGTTTTTGCTAATGGTTACAGGTTTACCTCTTGCTGATTCAATGGGAGGGGCGGCGACCTGTATGGCTGGTTGCGGTCCCGGATTAGGATCAGTTGGTCCGGTGGGTAACTACTACCATTTAACAGATTTTGCAAAGTGGGTACTATCATTTGATATGTTAGCTGGTCGTTTGGAATTATTCTCCTTCTTGATTTTATTTACACCGTTTTTTTGGAGGAATAAATAAGACGGAGTATTGGTCGATTGTTAATTTGTCATTTGAACATTATTAGCCTGGAAAGGGTATTTTTGACTTTGAGCTGCTAAATTTTGCTAAAAATCCGGTTCAATAGTTAATTTGTTAAGTCATAACTATCTAATATATAGAAAAATTATGAACATGTTAAATAAATATTTCATTACAACTGTATTAATAACAGGCCTTTTAGTATTTGTACAGTGTAACCGAAAGGTCGCTCAACCGAGTTCCAAACCATCTGTTTCCCAGAAAGCGCCTGCTAAGAATAGTTTACCAGCAAGCTCTAACAAAGACGAAAGTTTCGAAAAGTTTTATAATCGATTTCATGTCGACAGCATTTTTCAGTTAAAGCGGGTACAATTCCCACTAAAGGGGAAACAGGTTAATTTTAAAGGTTCTCAAATGTGGGACAAAGCAAAATGGACCATGATTAAGGCTAAGGCAAATGAAGTAAACCCTTCTGAGTTTACTGTAAAAACTATCAAAAAAATCGATTCATATTTTGAAGGGATTTATTGTAAAAACTGCGGCTTTAGCTTCGAAATGGAGTTTAGGTTAATTGATGGTAAATGGTATTTGGTCTATTTGCAGGAAAACGATTTGTAAATTTTGTTGCGGATTTGGAATAGAGGATTAATGCTACCAATAAATTTATGATAGGGAATCAGAAGCGTTTTCTCTTCGGGGTGAAATGGCTAAATTAGGAACAGTTGCTGAATTACTTGTAATTATGTGCTTTGCAAGCTGAAACTTCCCTTTTTGCTCTAAATACCTGTTCCAAGCTTTATTGCTTAAGGCACTCAATATCATCCTAAAAACTTTTACCAAAAAGTCAGGACTGGTGCTTCATTTCAGTTTCATCGATGATTCACGAACATTTAACCGTCCGTTTAAAACCACTGTCTGAGGTACAAAGATCCCTTTTATTCCAATTTGTTCGAGAAGTAACTTAGCGGCAGTTCGTCCTATTTCTTTGGTTGGCTGGGCAACACTTGTTAGCGGCGGATCAATTAACTCTGCCAGTTTTGTTTCAGTAAATCCCACCAAAGCAACATCCCCCGGAATTTTATATCCGTGCTTTTTAAGCATTTTCATTGCTCCAATAGCAGTTTGATCATTTACAGCAAAGATTGCTTCAGGAATGTTATTGGAGTTTATCAGTTTTTCCATCACCCGCTCACCGTCGGCGATCATAAGCCCGGTTTCGATGATACTGCTTTGGTTAAATGGTAATTTGTGTTTCCGGTGTGCATCCATAAAGCCATTTTTTCTGTTCTGGGTGAACATTAACCCTTCGGGTCCTGAAAAATGGAGCATTTTTTTATAGCCTTGATATATAAGATGTTCTGTCGCAAAAAAAGCCCATTTATAATCGTCGATTAATACTTTAGAGGTTTCAAGCTCATTGGATACACGGTTGAAAAATACCAAAGGAAAGCCTTGGCTAATGAGATTTTTGTAATAATCTACATTTTTGGTTTCTAGCGATAATGAAATTATCATTCCATCGACCCTATTATTTTCCAGGGTCTTTACATTTTCCAATTCGGTCTGTTGCGATTCTCCGGATTGCATAATCAGAACCTGATATCCCTTATTAATAAAAACCTCTTGAATGCCTATGATTACTTCAGGAAAGAAGGAATTGGTAAATTCGGGAACAACAACACCAATTTGGTTCGAACATTGTTTGAGTAAACCTTTTGCCAGGGGATTGGGCGAATATCCCATTTTTTTTGCTATTTCCAGGATGTGGTCGCGCGTCTCTTTCCGGATATCATATTTATCGTTAAATGCCCTAGATATTGTTGAAACTGAACAATTCAATTCTTTTGCAACATCCTTTATGGTAATGTGTTTCATTAGTTGAAAATTGTTGTTACTGAAATTAATTGACAAATATAACAACATTTCCGAAAACGTTTCCGAAAAAATAATTAACATTTTGCTTTACAAAGGAGTAGGATATGTCTAATTTGGCTTCGGTTATAATATAAGCTACTGAAATGACAACTCCTGATTTTATTGTAATTGCAGCCTTCACCATTCTTATTGTTTTTATTGGAATGTCGTTTTCAGGAACTTCCGGAAAAAATATGAAATCATTTTTTGCTGCCGGTGGAGCGATGCCTTGGTGGATCAGCAGTTTGTCGCTTTTCATGGGCTTTGTTTCGGCTGGTACCTTTGTGGTATGGGGGTCAATTGCTTACTCTTCGGGATGGGTTTCTGTTTCTATTCAATGGACGATGAGCCTTGCCGGTTTTCTGGTTGGATTTTTAATTGCACCCAAATGGCATAAAACAAAGGCCTTAACTGCTGCCGAATACATTACCGGACGGTTAGGTATTAATGTTCAAAAAACCTATACTTATCTCTACCTTTCTATAATGGTATTTATGACAGGAGTATATCTTTATTCCGTATCAAGGCTTCTTGAGGTTTCAACGGGATTACCATTGAATTACGCCATTGTTTTACTTGGCATTCTTGTAATACTCTATACTTCAGTAGGAGGGCTCTGGGCTGTTGTGGTTACCGATACCCTTCAGTTTATTATTCTCACGGCAGCAGCCATTATTGTTGTACCTCTTTCTCTTGAAAAGGTCGGAGGCATACATCAATTTATTACATCACTTCCAACCCAGGGTTTTCTGGATCTTACCAATCACGAATACACCTGGAGCTTTTTGCTGGGTTTCGGACTTTATAATTTCTTTTACCTGAGTGGTCAGTGGGGGTTTGTTCAGCGGTATACTTCTGTGAAATCACCTTCCGATGCACGTAAGGTAGGATGGCTTTTTGGAGCCTTATACATCATCAGTCCGGTTATCTGGATGCTACCCCCCATGATTTATCGTGTGATAAATAATGATTTGAGCGGACTCCAGGACGAAGGCGCTTACCTGATGATGAGTAAGGAAGTTTTACCTGCCGGAATGCTTGGTTTAATGATGATTAGTCTTGTTTTTGCCACAACTAGCTCGGTTCAGGGAGTTTTGAATATTTCGGCGGGAGTAATCACAAACGATTTATACAGGAACAAATTCCCTGATTCTACGGAAAAACGACTGATGGGCGTTGCGAAAATTTCTACCATCAGTTTTGGCATTATCACCATGGCCATAGCGCTTATGGTGCCGTTTATGGGAGGAGCAAAGGAAGTTGTTCTGAGTGTTGCGGCTCTCACAGGCTGTCCCTTGTACTTGCCTCTTATATGGTCTCTCTTTTCGAAAAAGCAAACGGGTAAAACCATCCTGGCCTCAACAATAATTTCATTGATAATAACACTTTCGTTTAAGTTTTTCGTCCCCCACTTTTTCGACTTTAATTTATCGAGAGCGGGCGAAATGATCCTGGGAGTTTTAGTTCCCGCATTATTGATTGTGATTTTTGAAGTAATTATACGGTTAAGGAATATTCCCGATTCCGTATATTATCAGACCTCCGCTGACTTAAGTTCCAACGAAACTGCTGTTGATAATTCCCAGCCATCGGATAATAAACAAGGGTTACGGATGATTGCAGTCGGGATTATTGCAACAGGTATCATTATGGGAATAATAGGTTTAACAGCCTCTTCGGGTAAATTATATGTTTTGGGAATGGCCTTTATTTTATTGTTAATTGGGATAAGAATAATAACTACATCGTTGAATAAAAAATAGTTAAGCACTATGTTAAGACAAGATTTAACTTCCGGAAAACGGGAGAATGTGCAAGTTACGCTCAATTCAGATCTGATTGTAGTTGGGGGAGGTATGACAGGAACATGCGCCGCCATAACGGCTGCACGTGCCGGTATCAGGGTAGTTCTTGTCCAGGACCGGCCTGTTTTAGGAGGCAATGGTTCCAGTGAAGTTCGGCTCTGGATTCTTGGCGCAACTTCTCATATGGGGAACAATAACCGTTGGGCACGCGAAGGAGGCGTAATAGATGAGATTCTCGTCGAAAATCTTTATCGTAACAAGGAAGGTAATGCTGTAATTTTCGATACGATATTGCTCGATAAAGTTATTCAGGAACCGAATATTATCTTATTGCTCAATACCACAGTAACCGATCTTCAAAAAAACGGCAATAATCAGATACAATCTTTACATGCATACTGCAGTCAGAATTCTACGGAATATCTCCTGAGTGCACCTTTGTTTTCCGATACTTCGGGAGATGGTGTATTAGGTTTCAGGGCCGGGGCTTCCTTCCGCATGGGGGCTGAATCCAAAAGTGAATTCGGTGAAGGGTTTACACCAACGGAAGAATACGGAGAACTTCTTGGACACACCATTTATTTCTATAGCAAAGATGCCGGTAAACCGGTAAAATATGTAGCGCCGTCGTATGCCCTTAAGGATATCAATAAAATACCACGTTTCCGGAATATCAAGACAGGGGATATGGGCTGTAATTTCTGGTGGTTCGAATACGGTGGCAGGTTGAATACGATTTATGATACTGAAAAAATAAAATGGGAGCTCTGGAGTGTTGTTTATGGTGTGTGGGATTTTATCAAAAACTCCGGAACCCTCCCACAAACAGAAAATCTTACGCTCGAATGGGTAGGGGTGATACCCGGGAAACGTGAAAGTCGCCGGTTTGAAGGCTTATACATGCTGAAACAACAGGATATTGTTGAGCAAACACAGTTTTACGATGCAGTTGCCTTCGGAGGATGGGCAATTGACCTCCATCCGGCGGATGGCGTGTTTTCGGAACTTCCGGGATGTAATCAATACCATTCCAAAGGAGTTTACCAGATTCCATACCGTTGTTTTATAAGTAAGGACATCGATAATCTTTTTATCGGGGGACGATTGATCAGTGCTTCGCATGTAGCTTTTGGGTCGACCCGGGTAATGGCCACTGCGGCTCATGGCGGACAAGCTATCGGAATGGCTGCTGTCCTGTGTATCCGCAATGGATATAAACCTAAGGAACTGGCAAGTGAAGAAAAGATAAAACTTTTACAGCAGGCTTTAAGTATTGCAGGGCAAAGCATTCCGGGAATACCAGCCGACAACAGTAAAAATTGGGCTTCACTGGCACGCATCGGTGTGTCGAGCGAGCTGGTTTTGGATACCATCCCATTCGACGGACCCTGGTTAAAACTCGACATAGCAGCCGGTCAACTGCTTCCACTGAGCAAAAACATTGAGTATGCAATTGAAATTTCTGCTAATGCATCAGAAGATACCATCCTGGAAGTCGATTTACGTTGCAGTTCAAAGGAACAAAACTATACCCCGGATATACTTCTTGAAAAACAATTTGTTCCGCTTGAAAGGGGGATTAATAGCAAGACCATTCGGTTTAAAAATTCCCTGAAAAGCGATCAGTATGGCTTCTTTATTTTCAACAGGAATCCTGAAGTTGAAATAAAGTGCAGTGAAAAGCTTGTGACCGGTATTGTATCGGTATTTAACAGAACTAATCCTGCGGTGAATAATCATGGCAAACAAATACCACCTGATAGCAGCGGTTTTGAATCGTTTGAGTTCTGGTGTCCTGAACGCCGTCCAAGGGGTCAGAACATTGGCATGAAGATAAATCCGGGTATTGCTCTGTTTAACAAGGAGAATTTAATAAATGGATACGTAAGGCCATACATCCGTCCGAATGCATGGGTGGCCAACTGGAACGATAAAAACCCAGTTTTAACGCTGGAATGGGAGGAGTCTAAAACTATCGAAAAAATAATCCTGTATTTCGATACAGATTATGATCATCCCATGGAATCTACCCAAATGGGCCATCCTGAAGATGTGATGCCTTTTTGTATTCAAAATTATAAGATAACCGACAGAAACGGAAACCTGCTACATGCTATTACTGGAAACTATCAGACCATTCAGTATATCAGGCTTCAAAAACCGGTAGTAACAAGCAAAATTATTATTTCCATGGAGCCTTCATCTGAAAATGTATTGCCATCCATTTTTGAAATAGGAATTTATTAACTATAAAAATGACAATTATTATTATGACTAACTATTTTAAAATCAATTTTATGAAACATTTTTTAATTTTTCTTCTACTATCCATAAGTATTTATGGGTATGGGCAATCAAGGGTTCTTAAAGGAACCGTGACCTCTGAAACCGGTGAGCTAATGCCGGGGGTTAATGTTTTAGTTGAAGGAACTACCATTGGAGTAGTTACAAATACCGATGGAACATATTCGTTGAATATTCCGGTTCAGAAAAATATCCTGATTTTTTCGTTTATCGGATATCTTACCGATAGGATTGATGTAACTGGTAAAGATATTGCAGATGTAAGACTTGTTTCGGACGTTAAATCACTTGAAGAGATAGTTGTGGTTGGTTATGGAAACCAAAAAAAGGTAAACCTTACGGGTTCGATAGAATCTTTAAAAGGTGATGTTATTGCCAAAAGAAGTACTATTATGACATCTCAGGCACTGCAAGGGATGGCTCCGGGAGTAACTGTTACCTCCAATAGTGGTAAACCTGGCAAGGAAGGTACTTCCATCCGTGTTCGTGGTATTGGTACCCTCAACGACAATAACCCGCTGGTATTGGTAGATGGAGTTGCATCATCGGTTGATGCTGTTGACCCAAACGACATCGAAAACATTTCAATATTAAAAGACGCCGCCTCCGCTTCAATTTATGGATCGCGTGCTGCTAACGGTGTGATTCTGATAACCACTAAACGGGGGAAAACCGAAAAAACAAGTGTAATGTATAAAGGCTCTTACGGGTTTTCCCTGCCTTTAGAAATTCCTAAAAATGCTACCGCCTGGGATTACATGACCATGTACGATGAAGCGAACGGAAACGACCTGAGAAACGATGCAGGTGTACCCGGAGGAGCTATTTATGGAGCAACTAAAATTGAAGAATGGAAGAATGCGACTGATCGCGATGCATATCCAAATTCCGACATGTTTAGGGAAACTTACCGGGATAGGGCAACCCAGACACAACACTATCTGGGGTTCTCCATCGGAAATGAAAAATTCAGGTCGAATACGTCAATAAATTATACCTGGCAGGATGCCCATATTCCCAATTCACTTTATAAGCGCTACGGTGTAAGGTCAAACAATAGTTATACGCTGAACAAAATTTTTGAATTCGGATTTGATTTATCGGTTCGTAACACCGATATCGACGATGCTGCTTCGGGTACATTGATTGAAGGTTTAATGCGGCAGCCTGCAATATACCAGACTCGTTATTCCAACGATGTTTGGGGTACAAGTTATGCAGGTACTCCCCATGCAATGCAATACATTTATGAGGGACTGAATATGCGATAAGAGAACTATCAGGAAGCAATTGCAAAATTAAATGCTACCATCACCCCCTTTGACGGGTTGAGAATTGATTTGTCCTATGCGCCAAAACTGAATTTATCGAATTACAAAGATGTTAATAAAACTACTGATGTAATCGATTATAAAACAGGTCAGGTGTTACGCTCTTCGGTAGGTATGCTGGTAAACTATGCTAATTTGAATGAAGTAAGGGACAGAACACGGGAAGATGACATCAATTTATTAGCAAATTATTCGAAAGAATTAGGCAAGAGCAGTATAAACGTGTTAGGTGGATTTCAGTATTTGACTAATTATTTCAACAGTATAAGTGCTTATCGTCAGGTTAATAATTTTCAGCAGTTCGAGGAAATTAATGCTTACGATCCTACAGGCATGACAAATGGAGGTTACTCAAACGAGTGGGCTTTAATGTCTTATTTCGGACGCTTGAATTATGCTTACGCCAGCAAATATTTGTTTGAAGCGAACATACGATACGATGGTTCATCAAGGTTTGCTAATGGCTATAAGTGGGGTTTGTTTCCTTCGTTTTCGGCTGCATGGCGCTTTTCTTCCGAAGGATTCATAAGTAATTTATCGTGGTTGAACAATGGAAAACTCAGAGCTTCATGGGGAGAACTTGGCAATCAGTCCGGCCTGGGCTCTAATTATCCTTTCGCATTAAATGTGGCTACCAATCAGTATACTGTTTTCGGAGGTGTTTTAAATCCAGGATATGCCCCGGTAAATTTTGCCTTAAATAACATAACCTGGGAATCTACCAGGATGCTCGACTTTGGTATAGATTTGGGCTTTCTGAACGGGAAAGTTGATTTAACATTTGACTGGTATAAAAAAGATACCCGGGATATTTTGCTCAACATTGCAATACCCGGCGTTATGGGATATGCAAATTCACCAAAACAAAATGCAGGTTCAGTAGAGAATATCGGATGGGATCTTTCAATTTCTCATAATAATACTTTTGGTGATTTTAATTACAGGATTACAGGTATTCTATCGGATGTTCAAAATAAAATTACCAACCTTGGAGGCCTGGCACCGCAAGTTAACGGAGTTCATGTTAAGAAAGTGGGCGATCCGATTGATGCATTATACGGATATGTAGCTGATGGATATTTCTCCTCTTTTGCTGAAGCTCGAGCTCATACGGTGGCACAGTGGGGCAAACTTCAGGGAGGCGATATCCGGTATATCGATCAGCTTACTGTTGACACGGATGGTGATGGTAAACCCGATGCCGGTGATGCTAAAATGACAGGCGATGACCGTGTGGTTCTTGGAAACCCAATTCCCCGTTATTCTTTCTCGTTAGACCTGTTTGGTTCATATAAAGGATTCGATTTAGCTGTGTTCGTTCAGGGTGTAGGAAAACGTGATGGTTATATTTCCGGTTGGCTGGCTTATCCTTTCTCTAATGCTTCAACACTGCTAGTGCAGCATCTCGACCGCTGGAACGAAGCTAATCCTAATCCCAATGCTGCTTATCCACGGCTTTCTATCAATCAGCATTCGAATAACACACAGGCATCCAGTTTCTGGCAGGTTAGTGCAGCATATATGCGTTTGAAAAACCTTCAGGTAGGTTACACATTCCCAAAAACATGGTTCGAGAAGAAGGGCATTTCCGGTTTACGAATATATGCCAATGGAAACAATCTGTTTACAATGAGTAAAATGCCAATAGGCATGGATCCGGAATCGCCCGAAAGCGTTCAGAACAGTTATCCTCTTATTGCTACTTATACATTTGGAGTGGAAGTAAAATTTTAACGATAAAAACTATTTAAATCTACTAATATGAAAAGTTTAAAATATGTCACTTTGATGATGCTGGTGCTGCTCACTGCATGTGACGATGCTATTGAACGCTATCCGTTGGATGTTCCTAATTCAGAAACATTCTATAAGAACGAAATTGAAATACAGGGAGGTGTAAATGCTTGTTACTCATTTCTGGTGGCAGGCAATAACGGTTATTTAACTCCTGAATACAGTTGGGATGCATTAGCTGATGTTGTCTTTATTCGTGGAGGCGGATTTGCTCAAAACATGCTGATGTCGGTTACCGATTATAAAGACGGATATTTCAGGTCGTTATGGCTCAGCATGTATCAGGGTATTTCACGTTGTAACCTTATGCTCGAAAAAATTGAAACGGTTAAGGATAAATTGCAAGCTGAGAAAGTAAATCAGTTTCAGGGCGAGGTTTATTTTCTGAGAGGCTACTATTATTTGCGACTGATAAACATGTTTGGTGATGTTGTTTACCTCAATAAAACTGTTAAGTCGGTATCGGAAGGCAAGCAGGTAACCAGGACACCCAAAGCTGATATTTTACAGAAAATTTATGCTGACTTTGATAAATCAGCCGAATTACTTGCTAATTCAACAATAAAAACGTCAGGTCGTGTCACCTGGGGAGCTGCCATGTCATTTAAAGCACGCGCTGCGCTTCAGAATAACGACTGGGCAACCGCTGCAACTGCTGCTAAAGCTGTAATCGATTCGAAAAAGTACAGCCTTATGCCCAAATATGAAACGCTTTTTACCGAAGCCATTCTTAACAGTGCCGGTAACACTGAACAAATACTAACACAGGGACATCTGGTTACAGCCAACAATGCGACAACATTTGCCCAATTTACAAGTGCACGCTCTGTAGCAGGCGGTTATACTACCATTGTGCCGACACAGAATATGATGGACTCCTATCTTTGTACGGATGGTCTCGATATCAGCAAATCGCCGATATATGATAAAACACAACCCTATAAAAACCGCGATCCACGAATGAAATATTCTTTTGTTTTACCAGGAGATATGTGGAATGGCTTTGTTTACGAAACCCGCAAGGACAAACCAACGACACTAAATAGTGCCGGTGCAAGTGTAAAGAACCTGGATAGCTATAACACAACTGAGTTCACCTCTTTTACAGGGTATCTTGTTCGTAAATATTACGATTTTAAATATGCCACAAAGCTCACCCAGTGCGAGAATCCTTTCATGCTTTGTCGTTATGCCGAAGTTTTGCTTACATATGCTGAAGCTAAAATTGAACTGAACCAGATCGATAATGATTGCATTGATGCGATAAACCTGGTTCGGGGGCGTTCAGATGTAAATATGCCAGCAATAGCTACCGGATTAAGTCAGATGGAAATGAGGAGAATCGTTCGTTCTGAACGTAAAGTTGAATTATGGAACGAGAACCTTCGCTATCAGGACCTCCTTCGCTGGAAACGTGCCGAAGTAGTTCTTAAACGACCCATCTTTGGCCGGCCTGTTTTAGGGGATTTCAGTCTTTATCCTGCCGTTACCTTTGATGAATATGGAGACCCGGTTTACGATGAAACAAATTATGTTCCTCATCCATCGACTGATTATCGTATTTTGATCAGGACCAATTTCAATAAGGATAAAGATTATTTGTGGCCTATTCCTGAAACCGAGCTAAATCTGAATCCAGGTTTAGGACAAAATACAGGATGGTAATAAACGAACTTTTTTTCAGATGGATTAATTAGTTAGTAAATTTGGTGAAGGGCTGGTGTAAAAGCCAGCCTTTTCACTATTTGAAATAATCTAACCTTTGTAATTGACAATCTTAGGTAGTGACTTACACGATGCGACAAATTACCCTGCTTACCTTAATTTGGGCTCTGTCAGGATTCATTTCCTCAGCCCAGGAGAAAAATGCTGTACCGCCTGGAGAGTTGAATATCCAGGCAATGATTACCCCCATAAAATTAACCGCGAAATTCATTAACGACACTTCCTACATCTGGTGCGGAACGCTTGTAAAGTCGCACATCGACCAAAAATACCATCTCTTCTATTCCCGCTGGCCACGCAAGTATGGAATGTCAGCCTGGGTAACCAGTTCAGAGGTGGCTCATGCTGTTTCCGATTCGCCTTATGGTCCGTTTCAGCATAAAGATGTTACTCTGCCTCATCGGGGAGATGAATACTGGGATGGGATGTACACGCACAATCCAACGGTTCATTTCTTCAACGGAAAATATTACCTCTACTACGCCGGCAATTTTGGCGATGGTAAAATAACCAGCCCGCAACTCAACTGGACACACCGCAACAACCAGCGCATTGGGGTTGCTATTGCCGACGACCCAAATGGCCCCTGGAAGCGGTTCGATAAACCAATCATTGATATTTCTGCAGATACAACGGCACACGATGCACAAATGGTGGCCAACCCTTCGGTTACCCAAATGCCCGATGGCCGTTTCCTGATGGTTTACAAAGCAGTTGCTCGTAAAAAACCACAGCCTTTTGGTGGCCCTGTTGTCCATCTCACGGCCATTGCCGAAAATCCGGAAGGCCCATTTGTGAAACAAAACAAACCTGTTTTTACGGCTGAAAATATTGACTTTCCGGCAGAAGACCCATTCGTGTGGTTTCAGGATAACTGCTATTACGCAATTGTAAAGGACATGAAAGGTGCTTTTACCAATGCTGGCCGCAGTTTGGTGCTTTTTTATTCGCTCGACGGTTTGGATTGGAAACTGGCTAAACATCCGTTGGTTTCAACCTTGGATATTAAATGGGAAGATGGTACTGTCCAAAAACTTGAAGCTTTGGAAAGGCCGCAACTTTTTTTCGATAATGGCAAACTGGTGTCGCTGCTATGCGCTGTTAACGAGACTTTGGATCATTCTTACAATGTTCAAATTCCGCTTAAGCAGCGAAAGAAGAAGAATTAGAACGTAACATTATGGTTATATTTGATTATAATCTATAACTCATACCTATAAAAAATGAAACGCTTCTTTTATTTAATTTTTCTTCCAATTCTGCTGGATTCTTTTCAGAGTATTTCATCTCAGGAGGTTAAATCGATACAATCGCCTGATGGGAATTTGTCCATTGCATTTCAACTGGCCCAGAATGGCACTTTGACTTATACGGTTAATGCCTGGCACCAGACTATAATTAAAGACTCGCCGCTTGGATATTCTGATGGGAAAACCGGACAGTTACCAGCAATGGACTGGAGTATCAATAACTCCGATCGTCATGCAGTTAATTCAGTCTGGAAACCTGTGTGGGGAAAGCGTTCTGTAGTGAAGGACGAATACAACGAACTTAGTCTGGATTTAGCAGGCCCAAAATCTGGTGGTATCAGGTATTTACGAATCGAATCCAGAGTTTACAATGAAGGAGTCGCCTTTCGTTATGTTATTCCAACTGAAGAGAAAGATAGCTTACCTGCAGCGTTCGAATTGACGGAATTTCGTTTTGCAGGAGATTATACAGCATGGTTTTACAATGGCGAAAATGCCAATATTGGCCCCGAAAAACTATCGGAAAGCGAAGGGAATCGTTTTCCGGTGATGACTGTAAAAGCTGCCAATGACCTGTATTTTGCGATTCATGAAGCATATCTGAAAACAGGAGATCCATTGCTGCTTCAGTCTAAAAAGGGCAGTACAGCTTTTGCTGTTGTGTCAAAGTCTGGAAAGTTGGCTGCCGGTTATTACTCAGCCTGGCGTGTTATTCTTTTTGGAAAAACGCCCGGGACACTGGTTGATTCTCACATGATTGAACTCCTGAACCCTGAGCCTAAGGGCGATTTTTCGTGGGTAAAACCGGGTGTTGCAGTTTGGGATTGGCGCATTGATGGTGCTTTCATTGATGGTTTCACTTATTCTATGAGTTATCCGTCGTGGGTTCGGATGGTCGATTTTGCTGCCGAAAATAACATCCGTTACCTTGTTCTGGATGCCAACTGGTATGGTCCTGAACACCAAGCCGAATCGGATCCTGTAAAGGGCGATAAAGCCAGTGATGTCCGAAAATTAATTCAATACGGCAAGGAAAAAGGTATTGGAATATGGCTTTATCTGAATGATGTGGGTGGTCGTAAATTTCCAATAGAACAAACGCTTAAACAATACGGCGATTGGGGTGCAGCTGGTATCAAATATGGATTTATGAGCGGCACACCTGCTGAGAAAAATGTATGGACAAGGAAAATTACCGCATTGTGTGCACAGAATCATCTGCTATGCGATTTTCACGACGGTCCTGTTCACCCATACGGACAGATGCGTACCTTTCCAAATGCTGTGACCCGCGAATTCTGCCATGCCCAGCTCGATGCGCATCGTGTTTTTGTGCCATCAACTTTTGTGACCTCCGTTTTTGTAAATATGGTGGCAGGGCCTATCGATATGAACAATGGGATGTTCGATCTCCGTCAGGGAAAAACAACACGTGTGGACGAAAACCAGCCGGTACCTTCCACTTTGGTTTCGGAGACTGCGCGCACGCTGATAGTCTTTTCCGGGGCAACCATCATACCCGATATTCCTGAGTATTACCGCAAATATCCTGATTTGTTGAAGTTTATTGCATCACAAAAAATGCCATGGATGGAAAGCAAAACGCTTGCAGGTGAAATTGGCGAATATATTGTAATGGCCCGACAGGCAAATGATGGTAACTGGCTGGTTGGAGCCGCTACAAACGAATCGCCGCGTGAACTTGATATTCCGCTAGGGTTTTTAAATAAGGGCAAGTATAAGGTTACAATTATTCAGGATGGCGAAAATGCACATTACCTCACCAACCGCGAGGTATTGAAAACGGAAACGAAAATTCTGAAATCTTCGGACAAAGTTCATGTAAAACTTGCTGCTGGCGGAGGATCATGCTTATTGATCTCAAAAATATAAAATTGATTTTTAAACTATGGGAAAACTATCGCTACCTCTTCATTGCCTTATTCTGGTTCTTTTTGTGGTGAACAGTATTTCCGGACAAATGTACAATATTGACCGGAACAATATTATCTGGACATCTCAGAGCAAAAATTCTTCCGAATCCATGCCCTGTGGGGGTGGCGATATCGGTTTGAACATATGGGTTGAAAATGGTGAAATTCTGTTTTATCTTTCCCGAAGCGGAGCTTTTGATGAGAATAATGTATTTCCGAAAATGGGAAGAGTAAGACTGAAATTATTTCCAAATCCTTTCAATGGTGCCGATTTCCGGCAGGAACTGAAATTGAAGGAAGGTTATGTTGAAATTTCAGGAAAAAAAGCGGGCAAAAGTTCGCTGGTAAAAATATGGGTCGATGTTTTTCATCCGGTGGTTCATGTTGAAAGCGAAAGTTCGGATCCGGTTTCAGTTGAGGCTATTTATGAAAATTGGCGAATCAGCGATTTGGTTTGGACCAAACCAGGACAAGTATGGGCAAGTTTGGCATTTCGCGATGCCCCGATGAAAGCCGTTGTCCGCAAAGATTCGATAGGTTTCGATGAAAACAAAGTGCTCTTTTATCACCGCAACCGCGACGAATCATTATTCGACATCACTGTAAAACAGCAGGGTCTGGATCCGGTTAAGGACCAACTCTGGAACCCCTTCAAAAACCTGACTTTTGGTGGATTAATGGCTGGCGAAAATATGGAACCTGCCGGAACAACTTCAGGGAAATATGCCGATACCGAATTTACTGGTTGGAAGTTGAAAAGCGTAAAACCGTCCCGAAAAAGCCACGTGAAGGTTTATTTGCATATCGACAATTCGCCTTCTATTGAAGCATGGAAAAATGGAATAAAAGAAATAGAAAAAGAAACCGCTGCTGTTCAAAAAACGGCAGTTCAAAAAAATTTAAAATGGTGGAGTGATTTCTGGAACAGAAGTTATATTGCCATTAATCCTGACAAACCGGATGTAAAATCTTCTGAATGGCAGGTGGGGCGCAACTACCAGCTTTTTCGCTATCAGTTGGGATGCAATGCCTATGGGAAATACCCGACTAAATTCAACGGCGGGCTGTTTACTTTCGACCCTTCGTATATCGATAAAAACATGCCCTTTACTCCCGACCACCGAAACTGGGGCGGCGGAACATTTACGGCCCAAAATCAGCGACTGGTCTATTTCCCAATGTTTAAAAGTGGTGATTTTGATATGCTGCCCTCCCAGTTGAACTTCTATTTGCAGGCTTTGGGAAATGCAGAGAAACGAACAAAATTTTACTGGGGACACCAAGGCGCTTCGTTTACCGAACAATTGGAGCAATTTGGGTTACCGCTGGCGACCTCTTACAGTTGGACCCGTCCGGAGAATTTTCCGAAAGGAGTAGAGTACAATTATTGGCTCGAATATTTATGGGATACCCAGATGGAGTTTTGCCTGATGATGCTTGATGTGGAGCGTTTCACCGGAGAAGATATTTCGAAGTACATCCCATTTATCGAAAGTTGTCTGACCTTTTTTGATGAACATTACCAGAGGGAAGCACTTTCGCGTGGCAAACAGGCGTTGGATGGTGACGGAAAACTGATTTTGTATCCGGGCACCGGAGCCGAAACCTACAAAATGGCATACAATTCCACATCAACTATCGCTGGTTTGCAAACAGTTTTAACCCGGTTGCTCGAACTTACGGAGAAATATGTTTCAGTAGAAAAACGCCTTCATTGGGAGGGAATGCTGAAACGAATCCCTGCTATTGCTTTCCGGGAAAAGGAGGGGCACAAAACTATTTCACCAGCTTGGGCCTGGGCACGCATCAATAACCAGGAAATTCCGCAATTGTACCCGGTTTTTCCTTACGGAATTTATGGAATTGGCAAACCCAATTTGGAGGTAGCCATTAACACCTGGAGATTTGGAACCGATGAGGCTCGCCAGAAGAATCACATCAGTTGGCACCAGGACGCGATTTTCTGCGCCCGCCTTGGTTTGACTGACGAAGCTGCGGCAATTACCATCAAAAAGCTACAGGATTCGGAGCGGCGATTCCCAACATTCTGGGGCCCCGGGCACGACTGGGTTCCCGATCACAACTGGGGTGGCAGCGGAATGATTGGTCTTCAGGAAATGCTGATGCAAACCGTTGATAAAAAAATTTACCTGTTTCCGGCATGGCCAAAAGATTGGGATGTTTCTTTTAAATTACATGCACCTTTCAATACCGCGGTTGAGGGAGTTTTGAAAAACGGACAGATAATTTCGTTGAAAGTAACACCCGATTTGCGAAAAGCAGATATTGAAATAATGATCAAATAATAAATCAATCACCAATGAAAACGAAATTTATATTATTCGCTCTGGTACCTTTTCTGATCTCTTTTGTTTCATGCAATAATAAAGGCTTAAAAAGTTATGCGCCTGCTAATGAAAAAACCGACGTGCTTGTTGAATGGGAGAATCTTCGCTTTGGTGCATTTGTGCATTTCAACGACAATACTTGCCTGGTGCGTGAGTTTTCGAAGAATACCGATCCTGCCATTTTCAATCCGGTAAACCTCAATTTCGAAACCATGATGGCAACTTTCCAGGAAGCCGGGGTAAAATATGCAGTACTCACCACCCGCCATACTTCCGGATTTTGTTTGTGGGACAGCAAAGTAACACAATTCGATGTGGCAAACAGTCCGTTCAAAAAAGATGTGGTAAAACTGTTTGTTGAAGCCTGCCTCAAATACGATATCAAACCATGTTTGTATTATTGTTTGTGGGGAAGCAATGACTGGAATCCGGTAAACTGGAATCCAACGATTAAAGCTGAATTAGAAGAAACCACCTCAAAACAAATCATCCTTTCTCAATTGACGGAATTGTCAGAAAATTATGGCGATATATATGAATTTTGGCTCGATATGCAATGCTGGGCTGATACAACACTAACACCGCAGGAATCATACGATCTGCTAAAAAGAAAGAATCCTAATACTTTTGTGCATTTTAATCAGCATGTTCAGGATGGAAGCAAAGTAAGGTACTTTCCAACCGACATCATAAACGGTGAAGAGCGCATTCCTCCCGCTGCCGGTCATAATCCAAACAGGGAAATTGACGGCCAAAATTTTTACCTTCCTTTTGAATATGAGATTACCTCACAACGTTGCGATTCACTCACACTGGGCAATGGTTTGATGAAAGGATCGGTCTGGTTTACTTTTCCTCAAAGCAAGTTTTATCCGGTAGACAGTTTGTACAAATACATCAAACAAAGTTTCGATCGCGGTGGAAGTACTATTTTGCTTTCAACCGCACCTGATAAAACAGGAACATACAGTCAGGCAAATAGCGACAGCTTGATCAAACTAGGTAGATTAATCTGGAACAATAAAAAAAATTAAATGAAAAGACTCTCTCAAATTTTAATTCTTGTTTTGGCCATTATTTCAACTAAGGTTTCAATTGCACAAAAAGAAACTATGATGTATGCCGATACATCACGAAAGGGAATTCCTTATTCTAAAGACCCGCATGTAATCCGGTTTGGAGGCTCCTACCTTCTGTATACTTCACTTCCGGGGAAAACTGGCAGTAATGTATGGGAAATTGGAATTACAGAAAGCAAAGACCTAATTCATTGGAGAAATGTGGGAGTTATAAAGGTTAAGGAGCCTTATGAAAAAAATGGCATCTGTGCACCCTGCGCTATCGTCAAAGATGGGAAAGTCCATATTTTTTATCAAACCTATGGAAATGGGAAGAATGATGCTATTTGTCATGCAGTGCGGATGATGGAATTTCCAATTTCATGCGTAATCCAACAAATCCCATTTTTAAACCGGGGGGAAACTGGAATTGCGGTAGGGCGATTGACGCCGAAGTAAGCTTTTTCAAAGGGAAATATTTCCTCTTTTTTGCAACCCGCGACCCCAACTACAAAATTCAAATGCAGGGAGTCGCAACAGCTCCTGAATCTACTGATTTCCAGCGCAACGACTGGACATTGATATCAAGAGATGGCCCAATCCTGAAGCCGGAATTGTCCTGGGAAGGGGAATGTATTGAAGGTGCTTCGGTAATTTATCGGAACAGAAGACTTTACATGTTTTATGCGGGGGCATACAACAATTGGCCGCAACAGATCGGGGTGGCTGAAAGCAAAGATGGGTTTCACTGGAAACGATTATCTGATAAACCATTTCTGGCTAATGGCAGACCGGGCGAATGGAATTCAAGCGAATCAGGACATCCTCACATTTTCGACGATGGAAAACGAACATTCCTTTTCTATCAGGGAAATAATGATAACGGGAAAACCTGGTGGATTTCAAATGTTGAAGTTTTCTGGAACAAAAAAGGACCATACCTGAAATATTAAAACGAATATAAATGAATCGATTAAGAATAGTATTAACACTTTTCTACATTCTTATATTGGCTTCCATCACTTTTGCCGGTAGTGCAACTTATTATTTGGCAAAGCCCGAACCGTCAAAATTAGTGGCTGTTATTCCAGTTTTGCAATCGGTGAGGGTGGTGTTCGAAAAGAAAGAATTTTCTACTGAAAATGCACTAACATATACTGTCAGCGGCGAAACAAAAACCACAGCTCCAACCCATTATGGCATCGGTTTAACAAGCCTTACAGCCGATGTGTCTTGCGATATCTCAGTAGCAGCCATAAATGGGGCAGGAGAGGGAAAGCCTTCCAGACCGGTAGCTGTTTTTCCCAATTACGGAATCAAAAGTTTGCCGACTGTGGTTTGGTTGTCTGAAGCTTGCAATAATGGTTGCACCATTGGCCAGGGCTGGGTTTTATCAGATCAGTTTTATGAAGTTCTTTATACTGCAACGCCTAACGATTCAGCTATGTGGAAGATAATTACTTCGGTTTTTTTTGGCACTTTCAGGGTTTCAGCACTGGAAAACGCCCAAAAATATTACCTTCAAATACGCAGCATTCCCCAGGGTGGGGCATCCCCGGCGAATGGAGCGAAATACTGACCGCTGGAAATCTGGCAGAAGAACTGATTAATCAATCTGAAATTGAATATATTTTGCTTCGGAAAGTAGGTAATACTCGTGTGTAAAACATCAAAATCAAAGCATTTTAAGTTACCAGAACCTAATAATATGAAACATTTCGTGTTAATTGCCTTAGGATTGATATCACTCAACATACTTCAGGCGCAATGTCCGGCCCCCAAAGCCTACACCAATCCGGTTATTCCCGGTTTTTTTCCTGATCCTTCGGTGGTGAGGGTAGGCGATGATTATTACTGTGTCAATTCCACTTTTGAATATTTCCCGGCAATTGTTATTTCCCATTCCAAAGATTTGGTCAACTGGAAGCAGATTGGCCATGTATTTTCGAAAAGCGAAGATTTGGACCTGAGCTATTTCTTTGATGGAATGGGAATTTGGGCACCCGATCTCTCCTATTACAACGGTGAGTTTTATATTTTTTACTGCCTGGTTCAGTTGAGCAAAGATCGCAGTACCAACGTGCGCGGCAATTACATGATGAAATCTAAAAACATTCAGGGGCCTTGGAGCAAGCCGGTACAAATTACCAATTTTGGCAGTGACCCTTCGCATTTTGTGGACGACGATGGTGAGCATTATATGTTGTTTGCTGCTGGAATCCCAAGCGGGAACGGAACCAAAATAGTGAAACTTAACCGTCATTGCACCAAAATGGCTGAGGAACCCCGCTGGCTGGAGACAGAGGGTAAAAAGTCTGCTCCCGAAGGTCCGCACATGTTGAAGAAAGACAACAATTACTATTTTATCATGGCCGCATCTTCTGGATTATTCAATGGTCATCACATGCTTGTTGCCCGCTCAAAATCGGTTTATGGCCCATTCGAGAACTCTCCCAATAACCCTTACCTCACCCAGCGCGATCAGAATGCTATCAATTTTCACCAGGGGCACGGAAAGATTTTCAATACCCAAAACGACGAATGGTGGACTATGGTGCTTTCTCAACGCTGGCTACAAGGTGAAATTAGGGGACAAAAACGAGGTGTCAGTCAACTTGGTCGTGAAACCTCACTCGAACGAATTACCTGGGATGAAAATGGCTGGCCTGTTGCCAACGGGGGGAAAGGACCACTCGATGTCAATATCCGTCCGAACCTTCCGTGGACACCTGTTTTCAAGGCTTCCAGTGATGATTTTACAAACAAGAAATTGGGCATTCAGTGGGTATTCCGCCGCAATCCGGTGTACGAAAATTTCAGCCTGACAGAAAAAAAAGGTAAGCTTCGCATATATTCAGGAGCCTTTGATATTGACACCATTTTGGGTTGCAACCTGATTGTGCAGCGCGAACGCTGGCTGCATTTTACGGCTACCACCAAACTTACATTCAATCCTGAATCAAAGGAGCAGGCTGGTATCACAGGTTATTACGATACTAAAACTTATGCCCGACTTGGATTACAGCTTGCCCAAAACGGGAAACTGCAATTGGTTTTGGAAGAACAACGGTATGGCAAAAAGACGGCTCTGAATATGATAGACAATATCAAATGCAGCTCAGTTTACCTGCGGATGAAAGTGGATAAGTTGCGCCGTGAATTTTTCTATAGTTACGACAACAAAACCTGGCTCGAAGCAGGTGTAATTGCAGAT
Source organism: Bacteroidota bacterium (assembly GCA_020048915.1). GTDB lineage: Bacteria > Bacteroidota > Bacteroidia > Bacteroidales > JAAUTT01 > JAAUTT01. The sequence continues at coordinate 27,948 of JAIFLU010000172.1, forward strand.
GCCGCATTTCTGAGCGACCAGGGAACTCCCAACTGGGGATTTATGGGCATGATGACCGGAGTTTATTCGTTCAACCGGGGAACCCTAAAACAAATTCCGGCTGATTTTGATTTTTTCAATATAGAAACCACTGAGTAATAAATTAACTGACCCAGCTATGAAACGAAATTCATTTTTGCTAATTCTTTTTCTGAGTTTACTTGTTTTTTTGTCGCATGCTCAAAATTCGAAAAAGCCTATTCAGGTAAGCGGTATTTACCCGGGATTAGCATATTTTAATAATGAGGGAGAGTGCGGTACGGGTGCACTTGTTCCCTGGGCCGGCCGTTTGTGGGTAATCACTTACGGCCCTCATTTGCCTTTTGGTTCATCAGACAAATTATATGAAATTACACCTGATTTAAAAAAGATTACCAGGCCGGAGAGTATTGGTGGAACACCTGCCAACCGGATGATTCATAAAGAAAGCAATCAGCTTTTTATCGGGCCATATGTCATCGATTCGAATAAGAATGTGCGTATTATAACTATTAAAGATGCACCAGGCCGGTTTACAGGGATAGCCCGCAGTTTGTCCGATCCCAAAAACAAAGTTATCATTGGCACCATGGAAGAAGGATTTTATGAGATCGATGTCCATTCATTGGCAGTAAATACCTTGTATAAGGATGAAAACCAATTGCAACGCGAAGGGTTTAAAAGTTACGAAAGTGATTTGTTGGTTGGCGTTCATGGCAAAGGTCTGTATTCAGGGCAGGGCGTACTTGTGTTTTCGAACAACGGAGAACAAGGCGAGAAAGCCAGGACTGATCCACGGACCGAGGCAGGTTCTCTGTCAGAATGGGATGGAAAAAACTGGAAGTTAATTCGTCGGAATCAGTTTACTGAAGTGACCGGGCCCGGAGGTATTTATGGGAATGAAAATCCTGAAACAGATCCAATCTGGGCAACTGGTTGGGATTATAAATCTGTTTTGCTAGGCATACGCGATAAGGGCAAATGGTCGTTTTATCGTTTGCCCAAAGCGAGTAATAGTTACGATGGTGCTCATGGCTGGAATACCGAATGGCCTCGTATTCGCAACATAGGGACTGAAAAAAGTCCTGACTACCTGATGACGATGCACGGTATGTTCTGGCACTTTCCGCAAACATTTACTTCGGACAATACTGCTGGAATCCGTCCGCGGTCGTCGTACCTTAAAGTTATTGGCGATTTTACCCGCTGGAACGATCAATTGGTATTTGGTTGCGACGATGCTGCCAAAAGCGAATTTTTGAATAAACGCCAGGCAAAAGGAGGAATTGCAGGGCCCGGGCAATCGCAATCAAACCTTTGGTTTACGCCACTTAATCAACCCGATCAAACAGGTACTAACGATGCTTCAGGTTCAGTTTGGTTGCAGGAAAGTATAAAATCAGGAGCCGTTTCCGATGCATTTTTGTTTGCCGGATGGAATAAAAGAATCGCATGGTTAAAAAATGAAGGATCTCAGGATGTGAATTTTACCTTTGAAATTGATCGGAATGGAAATAACCAATGGCGCAAATTAGAAACCTTGAATGTTCCTGCCAATGGGTCCAATCACATTGAATTTGCAGAAATGGAAACCGGGCAATGGATAAGGGTTATTGCCGACAGGGCTACAAAAGCTTCCGTTTCTTTTGTATACGCATCGAATAAAGTGCAGCCTGCAACAGCCGATCAAATGTTCGACGGAATTGCCCCTTTGGAGTCCAAACAAAATAAGGGAGGTCTGCTTTATAGTTTAGGAGATAATCGTCGTGTACTGGGAATTTTGGCCAACAGCAGCGAAGGAAATAACAGCACAGAAACAGGGTATTACGAGATGGACGATCGAATGAATATCGTACCAAAAACAAACGACTCTATGGCTACAATCATTAGGGAGAATGTGGCTGTTCCTGCTAAAGTTGTTACTGCTGAAGTTGGTTCGTATCTTATTGTTGACGATTCGAAACGCCGGTGGAGATTGCCTCTGGGCAATGAACAATATCAGCGTTTGATGGAAAAACAAGCCTTGCGTATCTGCCGCGAGGTTGCCACCGAACGCGACTTGTTCAGCTGTGGCGGAACTTTCTACGAATTGCCTGCCGAAAATGCCGATGGGTATGCTAAAATCCGTCCTGTTTCGTCGCATAGCTTCAAAATAAACGACTATGTTTCGTACCGTGGAATGCTGGTTATGACGGGTATCGATGCCTCCAAAGCAATGAATAATCCACATGTCTTTCAATCGGCCGATCAGAAATGTACGGTATGGGCAGGAGCCATTGATGATTTGTGGAAGATGGGCAAACCTGTTGGTAAAGGCGGTCCCTGGATGAATAGCGAAGTTGTGGCTAAAGTACCATCCGACCCTTACTTATTTGGATGTTACGATGAGCGAACCCTCACCATATCGCACAAAGCCAATCATACAGTTAAAATTACAGTTGAATTCGATCCAACCGGTGACAATAGCTGGGTTACTTACCACAGTTTCATCGTGAAAGCCAATGAAAAAATCACATTCAAATTTCCCGAAAACATACAGGCTCGCTGGATTCGTTTTGTTTCGGATGAGAAAACCACAGCCACAGCATGGCTGGATTACAAGTAAGCATTTTTGACCAATGCTTAAATAATTGACTTTTGAGAATTATTGGAAATACATAAAAAAAATTTAAAATCAAATTCTTATGGCAAAGTTTAAAATTGCTATTCTGGTGCTTTTTCTATTTATTGGCACTGTTCAGGCAGCTAATGGTGAAAATCCAACTACTGGCGAATCACTAATTTCACTGAATGGAAGCTGGAATTTCAAGGCTGATTATTATAATAACGGTGAAGATCAAGCCTGGTTTGGAAGTAAATTCAACGATTCGGGCTGGGATAAAATGAATGTGCCCGGCAACTGGGATATCCGGGACGAGTATGCCAATTATATCGGAAAAGGCTGGTACCGGACTACTTTTGAAACGCCTTCGGTAATCGATGGCAAAGTGGTGCGCTTGAACTTTGAAGCCGTAGGAATCGACTACAAAGTTTGGTTAAACGGTGAGCAAATTGCCAATGTTACGGGTGGATATTTTTCGAACTATATAAATATCAGCGGTAAGCTAAAAAGTGGTGCTAAAAATACGCTGGTGGTTTGTTCCGATAACACTTTCCGGAGCGGAGCTTACTGGAGTTGGGGTGGTATCCGGCGTCCGGTTACTTTAGTACTTAATAAACCGGTATTTGTAGAGTCAGCGCATATTATAGCCATTCCTGACCTGAAAAAAGGAACGGCGAGTGTTTCAGTAAGCGCAGAGCTATTCAATGCAAGCCAAACAAAAGAAAACATGTCTCTTGATTATGAGCTTAGTTTTGGAGGTAAACTCATAAAAAAAGGTAATGTAACTGTATTATTGACTGGTGACTCCAATCAAAAAGCTGGATTTGAATTTCCGCTTACAAAGAAAGAGGTGAAACTCTGGCACTTCGATTTTCCAAATCTCTATACGCTGAAACTGCTTGTAAAAAAGGGTAATGAATTGGTTCATGCCGTTCAGGAGCGTTTTGGAATCCGAAAGGTAGAAATTGTTAACGGGGAATTTTTACTCAATGGAGAACCTGTCAGGGCCATGGGTATGAATTGGGTGGCTGATGATCGCCTCACAGGGAATACGTTGCCCGCAGAGGTTTTTAAGCGCGACATTGATAATATGAAATTACTTGGAGTTACTATTACAAGACTGTCGCATCTGCCTTTGCCCAAAGAAGTTTACGATTATCTGGATGAAAAAGGGATGTTGATCATTGCCGAAATCCCGCTCTGGGGGATTACAAACTTAACTGATCCGGCAAATCCGATTGCAAGGACATGGATCAAACAATTGGTAAACAATAATTTTAATCATCCATCGATCATTGGTTGGTGCGTCGGAAACGAAATTGGAGATAAAAACCGAAACACCAAGGTTATGGAGTACGCTGAAAAGGCCATCAAATACGTCAAAGACAGTCTTGATAACTCCCGTTTGGTTGTTCTGGTTTCACATACGGCCAATCACCAAAAAGAAGATCCTTCACAATTTGGGGATATAGTGCCATACAATACCTATGGTTCCTGGGGGAAAAACGTGGATAAAGTTCATGAATTTCAACCCGGTAAAATGATTTTTGTATCTGAATGTGGTTCAAATCTGATCGGTGAAGATCTAAATACCTCTACCGGCAATTTTTCAAAAATGCTGAACGAATTTCGTGGCCGGAAATACATGTTTGGCGCATCGCTCTGGACATACAACGATTACCGGAGCAATTACCGCTCATCCGATCCAAGCTGGGACAGTAAAGTTTCACAAAACCGCGACTGGGGGGTGGTCGATGGCTATGGCAATAAAAAACGGGCGTATCATATTATCCGCAAGGAGTTTGCGCCTATTAAATCGTTGGAGGTTAAAGATAATGGAACCTCATTAATTGTAAGCCTAGAACCACGTGCGAAACTAGATCTACCAGCTTTCAATTTGCGCGATTATAAATTGGTTTGTGAAGAGTTCGGGAAAAACAATGAGCTGCTTAATAAAACAGAGATCATCCTTTCGGTGATAATGCCTGGCGATGCTTTGCAGGTGAAGACTTTTGCCATAAAAGGAAATCCATCCGCCCGCAAAATTTCGCTGATAAGCCCCACCGGTTATAACCTTATGGATACGAGTATCTGTTACCAGACTCCTGAA
>JAIFLU010000294.1 GCA_020048915.1 Bacteroidota bacterium
GCTGGATGCGTTTAAAATTGCGGGAATTGAATATATTCTAAAGCCATTTAATAAATTGGCCATTGAAAAAGCCCTTGATAAATACCATTATTTAAAGGAAAGCTTGAACAAAACCGCACCTAATTATGAAGCAATAGCTTCCAACATAAAAACCAATGCTTCAAATTCGTCAGTTTTAGTACACCAGGGTGATAGAATAATCCCAATCAGCATCGAGAAAATTGCACTCTTTTTTATTGAGAATGATACTACATTTCTTTACACTTTTGACCAAAAAAAGCATTCGGTAAACCAAAAGATGGATTCACTCGAAAAACTATTTACACCCTTGTTTTTTAGAGCAAACAGACAATTCTTAATCAATCGGAAAGCTGTTAAAGATGCTTCTCATTATTTTAATCGTAAGATGGTGGCCAACTTAAACATTTCATTTAAGGAAAAGATAGTAGTTGTAAAATTAAAAGTTACAGACTTTGTTAAGTGGTTAGAAAGCAATTAGATATTGCAATACCTGTCTTTTGTCCAATCTATCTTGAAATTTGTCCAATTCACTTCTTTTATAAAGTTACTGCTTCTTTTTTGAAACAATATTTGCATCATAAATTAAAATTTGATGCAGATGAAACAGATACTTTTAAAAAGTTTAAGTGTGCCAATCTTCGCACTTATAACTCTTTCAGCCACAGCGCAGGGTAATGCGGAAATTATTGGAAAATGGCAAGATTGCAAGAACCCTGAAAAGCAAATTGAGATGTTTTATCGCGATGGGAAATACTTTGGTAAGGCCATCAACGATAAAAATAATAATTCCAAAACATCCAAAATCATTTTTAAAGACCTTGTTTGGGATGAAAAGGGGAATGGATATAATGGCAAACTGGTTAATCCTGATAACAACGAGGTTTTTGACGTTTTTATAGAACTCGTTGGAAACGGAAACTTTCAATTTACGGCTGGTAAATACATTTTCACAAGAAAATTCAACTTTAAAAGGCTGTAATAATGAAAGTGATAACAATGATATTGGTATGCCTTTTAAGTATTAATCCTACTTGCATAAAGGCGCAGGAAACATTTAGATCTTTTAACGATCTTATTAATCAAGTTGCTGCCAAAAGTTTGACGTTAAGAAACGGCGAAATTAGCTTAACCCAAGCTAAAAGAGCAAAATTAGCTGCCATTTACGGCATTATTGAGCCAACAGGGGGACTAACCGGATCTTATACAAATAATACGAAACTTCCAGTAAGCCTAATTCCATCAGAAATATTGGGAGGTCAATCTGGTACATTTCAGGAAGTTAAGTTTGGTGTACAATACGTGACTAATCTCAATGGGTATGCCGAAGTTAAGCTATTGAATATACAGGGGTGGGAAAACCTACGCTTATCTAAAATAAACATTCAGGTTAATGAATCAGACAATAAAATAAAGCTGAAAAATTGGCAAGAAAATATAGCAGTAGTTTACTTCAACATTGTAACACTTCAGGAACAATTAAAAGCCTCAGAATTGAATTTGCTTGCTGCCGATACTTTATACGGATTTACGTTACTGAAATACAATAATGGACTTGCAAATCAGCAGGATGTTAATGATAGTAAAGTAAACAAACTTAATGTTGAGGTATCAAAAAACCAAATTCAATTCCATCTCTCACAGCAATATGTTGCATTGAAAATACTATGCGATATTCCGGAAAATGAAGTAGTTGTTATAGCACAAGATGTAAATGTCGCACCAAGTTTGCGTAACAGTCTTGTCGAAAAAAATACATTGCTTTCAAATAATGCTGCTTTAAATGAGAAATTGGCAAAATCAGCTTATCGTCGGGCAAAATATTCTTTTGCTCCTACTGCTTCAATTTTTGCGTCGTATCAAGAACAGCAATATAATACTCAGTCACAACTTTTCGACAACAAAATCGATTTTACACCTAGCAATTATGTAGGTATAAAATTGAGTATCCCAATCCCCTCGTCGCAATCCTTCACTCAATCATCAAAGGCAAAATACGACTATTTGCTTTCAAAAAATAATACAGAGCAGATGAATATTCAAGTTGACTTGAACACAAAGATGCTTCAAACCGATTATGAAGAATCAAAAGTGCTATTCGAAAGTAACCATGAGATTTATTCCCTGCGAAAAGATACGTATCAGAAAAATAAATTGAATTACAACGAAGGGGTTATAACACTTGAGCAAACCATAAATAGCTTTAGTGCAATGGTTAACAGTAACTTCAATTATATTTCATCGGCAATAAACATCTTACTTGCTGAAACAAAAATCAACATTAATAACAACATAAAATAAAGAGTAATGAAAAAGACAGTAATTACAAGCCTCATAGCCATAGGTATACTTGTTTCTTGTGGAAAGAAATACGAAGAAACTAAGCCAGTTAAAAAAAACGTAACCGAAACTGTATTTGCATCGGGAGCATTGGAAGCCAAAGAAACTTACAAGCTTACAGCCTTGGCTGATGGTTACCTTACTGAGATCTCGTTTAAAGAAAACGATTTCGTAAAACAGGGGCAAATATTGGCGGTAATTGATAACAAGCAAAGTTTATTAAATACTGAAAATGCCCAGGTTCTGTATGATATCTCAAAAAGTAATGCATCTCCTGATTCGCCAATGCTATTGAAAGCGAAAAATGCGGTTGATATGGCTAAATCCAAATTGGAATTTGATGAAAAACAGTTTGATAGATATAAAATATTGTTTGAAGCAAATAGCATTTCAAAAGCCGACTATGAAAAAACAGCTCTTCAATATCAAAATTCAAAATCTGAATATCAAGTCGCTTTAGAAAACTATAATATTCAAAAGCAACAGGTTGAGCAACAGTTGTCTATTAATAAGACACAAAAGAATGTAACCAATGTTTTAGCAGCCTTTAATCAAATAAAAGCGGTTAAAGGGGGGCGGATTTATAAAAAATATAAAGAAGAAGGTGACTTTGTGCGACAAGGCGAAGTTATTGCAACTATTGGAGACGCCAACTTTATTTATGCAAAGGTAAGTGTTGATGAAGGTAGCATTGCAAAAATCAAAGTAGGTCAAGAGGCAATCATTCAACTAAATATTGATAAAAATAAACTATACAAGGGCAAAGTAGCAGAAATTCTGCCAACTTTCGACGAAACAACACAGTCGTTTGTTTGCAAAATCTATTTTTTAGATAGTCTTGATTTCAAAATTACAAATACACAATTACAAGTAAACATAACAGTTGGGTCAACTAAAGATGCACTTCTAATCCCGCGAAACTATTTGAGTTATGGAAACGAAGTTACCATTAAAGGAAGTAAAACCCCCATAAAAATTGAAACCAAATTTGTAAGTAGCGAATGGGTACAAGTGATTTCAGGCATTGACGAAAACACAGTTTTGGTAACCGATAATATTAAGAAATAATGAAACTAAAAGTTAATTATGAGATTGCACTTACGCATATTCTCACCAGAAAAAAGCAAACCATAGTTGCGGCTATGGGGGTTACAATTGGTATAGCGTTGTTTATTTTCTCAAATTCAATAGTCGCTGGTTTTAGTAGTTACTCTAAAAGCAATATGTTTAAGACCATTCCGCATATTCGCATCTACAAAGAAGACAAAATAAGCAAAGCTTTATCTATTACAAATGATTCAAGTGATTTGGTTTTAATTAGCAATCCCAAAATTATAACCACTAATAAAAACATTGTTAATCCTTATGGACTAATTAAGGAATTAAGAACAAAGTCATTTGTGGTAAATGCAGCTCCTCAGGTAAATGTCGATTTATTTTATAACAGTGGTAAATCTCAGCTCAAGGGAGTTGCCAGTGGTATTAATGTTATCGAAGCAGATGCTATGTTTAATATTCAAAGCACAATGTTGGCCGGGCATCTGGAAAATATTTCGTCTGACCTGAACGGTATCATTATCGGGAAAGGAGTGGCAGAAAAAATGAATGTGCGTGTGGATGATAATCTGACCGTAATTTCCTCATTTGGAGTTATAAAAGTAATGAAGGTGATTGGCATATTTGCGACTGAAAACCGGAATACTGATGAATCTAAATCGTATATCAATATAGCCACTGCCCAACAATTGATTCAGGAAAGTCCAAATTCGGTAACTGATATCTATTTAAGCGTAAGAGAACCAGATTCTGCGGCATATTTCGCAACCAATCTTCAGGAGCTAACCGAATATAAAGTGGAAGATTGGAAAACGGCCAATGCCGATCAGTTGGCTCAAGATAATATGCTTGGAACAATGACTCCTATGATTGCTTTCTCTATTATGTTGGTTGCCGCATTCGGTATATATAACATTATCAATATGACCATTACTCAAAAAATGAACGATATCGCAATTTTAAAAGCGAATGGTTTCAAAGGGAAGGATATTATTAAAATATTTGTTACCGAAGCATTTATTATGGGGGCTATTGGAACGTTTTTGGGTTTGTTGCTTGGTGCTTTATTGGTGCAAATTTTAAGCGGTGTTTATATTGGTCCTCCGGTGGGATACTTCCCCATAAAATTTGATGTATCTATATTCATTTCGGCAACACTATTTGGCCTTATAGCATCCCTTGGTGCAGGTTATTTACCCGCACGTAAAGCAGCAAAAATTGACCCTGTTGAAATATTCAGAAAATAAAAAAAACATGAACAGAGATATAATATTACAGACAAATAAGCTTGGGAAGTATTTTTATGACCCAATAAAATTCAAGGTGTTAGATGATGTGAGTTTTGAGGTTTCAAAAGGCGAGTTTTTAACTATAGTTGGTAAAAGCGGTTGCGGTAAATCGACCTTGCTATATTGTTTAAGTACAATGGATACAAATTACGATGGCGAAATAACAATTGCAAATCAAATAGTAACGGGTCAAAAAATTGATAATCTGGCTGTCATAAGAAATGAGAAAATTGGTTTTGTATTTCAATTTCATTATTTATTACCCGAGTTTTCATGCTTGAAAAACATAATGATACCTGCGTTGAAACTTGGGAAATACAGCTATGATGAGATAGAAGAACGTGCATATCAAAAATTAGAAATACTTGGATTAAAAGAACAAGCTCTTAAACCAGCCTCAAAATTAAGTGGAGGACAACAGCAAAGGGTTTCAATAGCTAGAGCTTTAATAAACGATCCAGCCATAATTATGGGAGATGAACCAACGGGTAACCTTGACAGCAAAAATAGTGAGACTGTATTTGAAATATTCAAGCAATTATCGCAAGATTTTGGTCAAACTATTATTGCTGTAACGCACGATACGGATTTTGCAAAAGCCAGTGACAGGACAATCGAAATGGCCGATGGTAAAATTGTAAATCATAATAAAATTATCTGATTATGAGAAAGAATTTTAGAATTATTCTCTATTCTTTCTATTCAATACTTTGCTTAATCCTTTGTGTAATTTTATTCCTGTTTATATTTTATTCCGTTCTGGAGAGGAAACAGAATAATCAGAAAAAAAAGCTAGAGGCCAATTCGAATGTCATCACAAATTCTGGAAAAACCTCCACACCTCCTAATGAGGGAAAGGTGTTAAATCTGATCCCTGTTCCTCAAAAGGTTCAATTTACAAATGGATGCTATACTTTCCCATCTACACTTGTTTATTATATTGCAGATTCGGCTAAGGCAACAGTGGCAGAGTATCTTACCATGTTATCAGGTATAAATGCTATTTTTTCAACAAGCGGTCGTCGTTTCTTATTCAGACTTAATTCTAAATTACCTGCACAGGGGTATAAACTTGATATACAGCACGGGAAAATAATAGTTGATTATGGTGATAATCAGGGATTATATTATGCAATTGTTACTTTGAAAGTTCTAAAACAAAATTATAATGGCAAAATCCCCTGCGGTGTCATGGAAGATTTTCCTGATTTAGCAATACGTGGACTTATGCTCGACATAAGCCGTGATAAGGTACCGAAGCTTCAAACACTTCTAGATATAGTTCAGATAATGGCAGATCTCAAGTATAACCATCTTGAGCTATACATTGAAGGATTCTCATTTGCTTATCCTTCGTTTAAGGATTTTTGGAGTAAAAGTGAAACACCAATAACCGGAGAAGAAATCAAAATTCTGGATGCCTTTTGTAAAGCTCATTTTATTGATCTTGTTCCAAACCAAAATACATTTGGTCACATGATGGCATGGATTGCCACGAAGGAATATGGTGATCTTGCCGAATGTCCTGATGGGTACAAAGTTATGGGATTGATGAATATGAAAGGGACATTGGATCCCAATGATCCTCGGAGTATTGAGCTTATATCAAAAATGTCGGATGACCTTTTACCAAATTTCACTTCCTCCAGTTATAATGTAAATCTTGATGAACCGCTTGAGCTGGGACAAGGGAAGAGTAAAAAGCTCGTGAAAGAATTGGGTGAAGTAGAAGTCTATTTGCAATATATGCTGAAGGTGCATAAAATGGTTACCGAGAGGAATAAGAAAATGATGGTTTGGGGCGATATTGTTATGAAACACCCGGAACTTCTTTCAAGAATACCAAAAGATATAACCATCCTTGATTGGGGATACGAATCCAGTTATCCATTTGAACGACATTCTAGAACTTTACAATCTTCAGGATTAAATTATCTGGTTTGTCCTGGTACTAACAGTTGGGCAAGTATTGCAGGAAGGACTAATAATATGCTACAGACAATTGCTTCAGCCGCTTTAAACGGTGCTAAATACGGTGCCAAAGGAATACTTATTACCGATTGGGGTGATCTTGGGAACTGGCAATATCTGCCTGTTAGCTTTGCGGGGTATACGGCAGGAGCATCATTGGGCTGGAATAGCAGCAGAACAAGCGACATACCACTTAGTGAATTCCTGAACAGTTATATCTTCAGGGATAACAACTCTGTTATGGGTAATCTGGTGCTTGACCTTGGCCGTTACAGTAGCTTTGAAGAAATTCCGGTTGTCAACATGACCACCACATTTATGTCATTTCAAATAGGGTTGCGAGATAGGTTAGTAATAGATGCCATTTATTCGGTAATGAACAAAAGCGTGTTTAAGGTGATGGATGATATTGCTCCGGAGATGTCTGATTACTACAAAAATAAGCATAAAAACAGGCATCCCTTTGATTATGATGGATTGTATCACTTTTTAGAAGTAAAGGAATCAACGCTTGCAGATGTTAAATTAAAAACCAAGGATAGTTTAATTGTTAAAGACGAGTATAGAAATGCTATCCGGCTTATAAAAGCAGGAGTCACTCTTCAACACTATATTGAAAATCGCAATCACTTGTCAATTGCCCAAGAAAAGAGCAACCTGATATCCATTAGAAAATCATGCTTAAAATATCTTGATGAAAACCAACGCCTCTGGAACCTACGCAATAAACCCGGAGGCTATGACAGAAGTATTGCGTCAATAAAAACCCTAATAAAACAGATTGATGATAGACTTACGATTCTGGATAAATCTTTTTTTGGAAGAGCTGTCTACAGGTTTCTTGAAAAAATGGAAACTGCCGGTTTAGTTTTAATATTAAAAGCCGCCTAAACATTCACTGAATACCCTAATAAATATTGAGCTATGAAAAAATTATTAAAAAAAATTCTGGTCATAATTGGTTCCTTATTAGGATTGATCGTTATCCTTGCAATCGGAACTGTTTTATATATCAATATCTCATACAGCAAAATTGCAAGAAAAAGTATGAAGCTTGCAGGTTCAGAGGTAAAAACACTGACCATTAGCAACTTTACCTTCAGGGATTTAAATAAAAACGGAGAGCTTGATCCTTACGAAGATAAAAGAGAGTCAATTGATACAAGAATTAATGATCTTATATCTCAAATGACAATTGAAGAAAAAGCGGGTTTAATGTTTATCACCATGATCTCCATGAACAAGGACGGATCCCCAATTGAAAAACCATCGCTTAAAGATCCGCAAACATTAATTGTTCCAGGCACATCAGAGATGATATATGCCAAACTTATGAACCATTTTAATATTTCCTCGGCCTCCAACAAAAAACTAATTCCCGAATGGCAAAACAAAATTCAAAAGATGGCAGAGCAAACACGACTTGGAATACCTGTAACACTGGCAAGTGATCCCAGAAATCATTTTAGTGTGAATCCTCTCTCCGCTATTTTTGCCGGTGACTTTTCAATGTTTCCAGAACCTCTTGGATTAGGAGCAATTGGAGATTCTATGTTAACACTTGAATTTGCTGATATTGCGCGCCAGGAGTATTTGGCAGTTGGAATTAGAGTTGCACTTCATCCCCAGGCCGATCTTGCTACTGAGCCAAGATGGGGAAGGATTTTTCACACATTTGGCGAAGATGCTTATTTAACTGCAAAACTTACCACAGCATATATAAAAGGATTTCAGGGCGATACAATTGGCCCTAATAGTGTGGCATGCATGACAAAACACTTTTCTGGTGGCGGACCTCAAAAAGAGGGAATTGATCCACATTTTCCAATTCAAAAAGGTCAAACCTATCCAGGTAATAACTTTGCATATCATCTGATTCCATTTGAAGCCGCTTTAAAAGCAGGCACTGCTGAAATAATGCCATATTACGGTGTCCCAACCGATCAAACCAGCGAAAATGTGGGTTTTGCTTTTAATAAGGATATAATAACCGGTTTACTTAGAAGTAAATATCAGTTTGATGGAATTGTATGCACCGATTGGGGAGTAATCAATAATACCGAAATTCTTGGAAAGGTTTTACTCCCAGCCAGAGCTTGGGGAATGGAGAAAGCTACCCCTGAAGAAAGAAGTATAAAAGTTTTAAATGCAGGAGTCGATCAATTTGGAGGAGAGCATGTTCCCGAACTTGTTGTTAAACTAGTAAAGGAAGGAAAAATTGCTGAATCAAGAATTGATACTTCAGTAAGAAGGTTATTACAGATGAAATTTAAACTGGGCCTTTTTGATAATCCTTACGTTGATGTTGCTATGGCAGAAAGAATAGTTGGTAATGGAATATTTATGAAAAAGGGATTGTTAGCGCAAAAGAAATCCATTGTACTTCTTAAGAATGATACAATTGCTAAAACTCCCGTGCTACCACTTAAAACAGGAATGAAAATATACACCGAAAACATTAACCCGGAAGTGGCAAAGAAATATGGAAAGATAGTTACCAAACCTGAGCTTGCGGATATAGCAATTATTAGGTTAAAATCACCGGCAGGCGGACTTCCAGGGCAAGGCCAAATGGACAAACTAATTCCTGCGGGCGATCTTGATTTTAAAGGTGAAGAAAAAGAAGCAATTCTGAAAATTTTACAAAAAACCCCAACAATTGTTGATATCTATCTTAGCAGACCTGCTGTTATACCTGAAATTGCTATGAACTGTAAAGGATTGTTTGTAAACTTTGGGGCAACCGATGAAGCATTTCTGGAGGTAGTATTTGGCAAATTTAATCCCGATGGTAAACTTCCTATAGAATTACCTTCTTCAATGGATGCTGTTAGAAAACAGAAAGAAGATGTTCCTTTCGATTCCGAAAATCCTTTGTTCCAGTTTGGTTTTGGACTTCATTATTAGCTTGTTCTGAGACCATCCAATAGTACCTACTTGTCGTATGAAGAATCATTAGAAATACAGCATTTCTTAAGAAATTAGTTGCATTTCAATTGTTCACCGTTCCTAAATCGCCGAAACGGAGGATTAAGGAACGGTGAAGGAAATTTCTCTCATATGCCTCCTCTTCCATTATGGTGTCAATCATTCCAGATAACCTTTTACCATTTGAGCCGAAATATGGTACCAACTTCGTTTTTATTTCTTCTCCATATCACGTTTCACGTAACTTTCGAACTTATCGCGTTTAAGTTGGATGTTCTTAATGGTATCGTTCATATAAATGTTGAGGGTGATGACTTTTACCGTTTTAAAGCGGTTTTTATTGTTTTCCACTTCCAGGGTTAAGCCATTGGCATATTGCAGTTCAATTACGTTGGTGGTGAAGGGGCGACTGGCGCTGAAGCTGTAACTTTTAAACCGCTTAACAGTGTCGTTTTGCACAAATGCAGCCACTGTTTTTCCCAGGTATTTATCAAGGTTTATTTCTAACAGCATGTTTCGTAAAAGAGTATCTTTTGCCAAATCAATCCGTTCGCTCTCTTCTAAATCGTCTAAGGGAACAGTTGTGGTCTGCTGACCGGATAACCCGGCAATACTGAATAGTAATAATATGAGCGTAATTATCCCTTTCTGAAGGAACAGTTTTAAGGGGATCTTATGATGCATTGTTAGCGGCATGTTGCGAATCATACTATTTTAGTTCAGTATTTTCATTCAAATAAACGGTAAAAAGTTTAAATGTAGTTTATAAAAACTGTTTTTCCGCTATTGCGGGGTAATGCAAAACCGTTTACGAAACTGAGTCAAAAAGCATCTTGTCCATTTTTAAACAGTCTCCTAACTCAATTGAGAATAAAAATTATTTTTGGGGATAAATGTATTTTTGGAGGCTTTTTACATATTCCTCAAAAGCTTCTCTTCCTTTGTTTGTTATCGAAATAGCTGTGTTCGGGTAATTGTTTTTAAACGTTTTTTCCACGTTAATATAGCCAGCTTCCTGTAATTTGTTAATTTGGATGCTGATATTCCCGGCTGCTGCTTTGGTAGTGTCTTTTATAAAGCTGAAATTGGCTTCCTCAACGGTTATTAATATAGATACAATTGATAACCGAAGCTGCGAATGCAATATGGGGTCTAAATCGTTAAACATATTCCTTCTTTTTAGCTTTATTGAGCAATATTCCCGGTAGAATTAATCCGACCACCGCTCCCAGCATCAAGCTGAACCCGTAATATTTGGGATGAACCAGAAAAGTGCCGAACCCGATTAAATTCATTAAAATACCGCCAATTGTAATTGGTTTAAATTTGATAGTTATTCCAATTACGATTAAAAACATAGCTAGAAAAATTATAAAAATGGGAGCTATAGCATTACCAAGATGATCACCAAAAATAAAACCTAATATCATAAGGTTCATACCAACCACCCATCCCATTGCCTCTATTGTCATGCCTAAGACGGTTTTGGGTATATTATTCTTTTTTATTTTCCTTCGGGTATAAAAAAATGTATAGATTGCCCCAAGCGGAAATAAAATGCATGTCCAAATTATGTCAAATTTCTTATGCAATCCCACTAGTTCAAAAAAATACTGAAGAAAAAATACTGAAAACGTCAAACTGCCCCATAAAACTATTATGTGGCCATTCTCCTGAAATTTTTGTTTCGTCTCTTCAATTGTTTTAGAAATTAATAAGAGACTTTCTTCGGGTGTAAAATTACGCTCTTCCATAGTTTAAGTTGTTTATGAAATTAAATTGATACAAATATAAAGTAGTTAATATAATTAACCAAATATTTTTATGTTTTTTTGAAAATAATTGCCTGATACTTTTGCATTCATATGGCTGTGAAATACTTAGGCAATAATGTTCTAAGACAGCGGGTGTACAACAGAATTCCCATTTGAAAAATTAACCATGAAGTGGTTGAAAGTGAATAGCCCTGAGTAATCCAGATAGCCATTGGGACAGGGGTTATGGGAAAGAGCGGTTTTGCAACCCTGCGTAGGGTTAAATTTGTTCGCTTTTGATATTCAACCCTTTGCAGGGTTGTTGTTCGTTGTCGCTATTTCACCCCGGATGGAATCCGGGGCTATTGACATTAAATCCTTTCAGGATTTCAAAAAACATTTTATAACTGAAAAGTTGAAATTTTCCATTTGGGAATTTTGTTGTACACCCTGGACAGCAGATCCTATAATACCAGTCTGGAATTTTTTATCTTTATAAAAAATAAAAAATGACTGTCGGCAAAGATTAATAAATTGGTAGAAATGGCAAGTTTCTATATTCGATGTGCGGCGAAGCCTTAAACATTAATTCCTATTGGACGGCGCGCCGATCAAGGGAAGTCGAGGAACGAGACGGACCGCGTTCGCGCCGTCAAAGAGTTTTTGGTTACTTTTGGCTCTCCAAAAG
>JAIFLU010000280.1 GCA_020048915.1 Bacteroidota bacterium
GATTATGAATAAAATGGTCATTACTTGCGCGGTTTGTGGTGCAGAAACCACCAGGCAGCAAAATCCGAATTTGCCAATAACACCTTTGGAAATTGCAAATGCTACCCATGAAGCATATAAAATGGGTGCTTCTATTGTTCACCTTCATGTGCGCGACGAAAATGGGGGACCTACTCAGGATCCGGAGGTTTTTAAGAAAGCAATAAAGTTGATTCGCGAAAGGTGCGATATTGTAATTGAAATTACCACCGGAGGTGCCGTTGGAATGACCGACGATGAGCGTGTTGCTGTTATAAAGGAACTAAAACCTGAGATGGCATCGTTGGATTGCGGTACGGTAAACTTCGGTAACGATTATATTGTGAATACACTGCCAACTATGCGCAGGTTTGCGAGGGAAATGATTGCATATAATGTACGTCCAACCTTGGAATGCTTTGATTTGTCCCATATTTTTTCTGCAGATATATTGATCAGGGAAGGTCTTCTTAAACCTCCTTTCCATTATGGTTTTGTAATGAATGTGCCAGGTGCTATTAAGTATGATGTGGAATTGCTTAACATTTTGGTAAAACGAATTCCCAAAGGCGCATATTGGACAGTAATGGGCATTGGCAGCGCCTGCCTTCCTGCACATTATGGAGCATTATCAGTAGGTGGTGGCTTTATTCGGGTTGGATTTGAGGATAATGTCTATTTTTCGAAAGGATTGCTGGCAGAAAGTAATGCCCAGCTTGTAGAAAGAACCGCCAAAATAGTGAAGGATGCCGGATACGATATAGCTACACCTGCAGACGTTCGTGCTATGCTGGAATTAAAAGGAATTGAATAATGGAACGGAAGGGAAATTTTTACGGTACACATCGGGTCATCGAACCAATAGGCGTATTACCACAACCAGCATTGCGAGTGGATAATAACATGGAGTCGATATATGATAATGAGATTCTAATCGATGTGGATATTTTGAATATCGATTCTGCCAGTTTTACCCAAATAAAAGAGCAAGCAAAAGGAGATGAGCGGAAAATAGAAGAAATCATATTAAACATTGTTTCCAATCAGGGTAAAATGAAAAACCCGGTTACAGGTTCCGGAGGAATGCTTATCGGTACCGTTGAAAAAATCGGGGAAGCAATTCAAGGTAAAAGGGACCTGAAAGTTGGGGACCGGATAGCTACTCTGGTGTCGTTATCGCTGACTCCTTTATCCATTCAAAAAATTATCGAAATAAAAAAGGAAATAGACCAGGTGAAAGTACAGGCCAAAGCTATTTTGTTCGAGAGTGGTATTTATGTAAAACTACCTGACGATATTCCGGATGCTTTATCACTCGCCGTGCTTGACGTTTGTGGTGCTCCGGCTCAAACTGCCCGGCTTGTGAATTCGGGCGATACCGTTATTGTAATCGGTGCAGGAGGGAAATCGGGTATGTTATGTTGTTACGAAGCGAAACGCAGGTCAGGTATCAATGGCAAAGTAATTGGAATTGAATACGATGATAGGGGTATTGAACGGTTACATTCCCTCGAAGTATGCGATCACATCCTAAAACTCGATGCAGCCAATGCTCTTTCGTGTTATGAGACAATTCGTGAACTTACAAATGGAGAAATGGCCGATTTGGTAATTAATAATGTCAATATCCCGAATACCGAGATGGGTACCATACTTATGTGTAAGGATAGAGGAAAGGTTTACTTTTTCAGTATGGCCACTTCTTTTACCAAAGCTGCACTGGGTGCCGAAGGTGTTGGGAAAGATATTGATATGATTATTGGCAATGGTTACGCCAGAGGACATGCAGATATTACGCTCAATATTTTAAGAGAAAGCAAAAAAATCAGAGAGCTATATGAAAGGTTGTATGCATAGTTTTTACAGTCCCGAGTGATACTTTTTTTGGCGTAATCAATCACTAAGCTTCTTATAAACAATATACAAACAGTATAAACCGGTTAAATAAAATATTTTCGTATGCAAAAAGGTTATCAGAAGGTAGAATATAAAAATATTCCCTTATTCAAAGATGTCACAGATGCACAATGGAACGATTGGAAATGGCAGTTAAAAAATGCCATCCGTGATATCCCCACCCTTGAAAAGGTTATTAAGCTGACTAACGAGGAAAGAGATCATTTGGCGAAGACGCTGAAGAAGTTTAAAATGGCTATTACGCCCTATTATGCTGCATTAATGGATAAAGAGGACAGGCATTGCCCCGTGCGATTAATGGCTGTTCCAACGCTGAGTGAATTGCATGTGGATGAGTCGGACTTAAGTGACCCCTTACACGAAGATATTGATGCTCCTGTTCCGGGACTCACACACCGTTACCCGGATCGGGCTTTATTAATGGTAACCCACGAATGTTCCATGTATTGCAGACATTGCACCCGCAGGCGTATTGTAGGAGAACCTGATTTAAATACCGGATTGGGCCATCTGGAGCAGGCATTTGAGTACATCCGAAAAACCCCCGAAATTCGCGATGTATTGCTTTCCGGTGGAGATCCTTTGATTTTTAGCGACGAAAGAATTGACTATATTTTAGGGGAACTTCGAAAAATAGAACATGTTGAAATAATTCGTATCGGTACCCGTATGCCAGTTGTGTTGCCCCAGCGAATAACCGATAACCTCTGTAATGTTATCCGAAAACATCATCCTGTTTATGTAAATACCCATTTTAACCATCCAAAGGAAATCACCGAGGAAGCAAAAATAGCTTGTGAAAAATTGGCCGATGCCGGAATCAGGGTTGGAAACCAATCCGTTCTTTTAAAAGATGTGAACGACTGCTCCAACATTATGAAAAAACTGATGCACGAAATACTCAGGATTCGTGTCATTCCATACTATATCTATCAATGCGATTTATCAGAAGGAATCTCTCATTTTAGAACAACCATCTCCAAAGGGATTGAAATTATTGAAAACTTACGCGGTCACACTTCAGGACTCGCTGTTCCTACCTTTGTGGTTGATGCTCCCGGTGGAGGAGGGAAAATTCCGGTAATGCCCGATTATTTGGTTTCTCAAACCGAAAAAAGAGTTGTGTTGCGCAATTACGAGGGCGTTCTTACAACCTATACACAACCATCGGATTACAAAGGCCATAACCCTGAAAATTGCGAATATTGCCACGACCAGAATCTGGTTGCAAAAGATGGTATTGCTAAACTATTAAATGGGGAAGGAACTTCCCTGCAACCTGAAAATTTGCGAAGAATAAATCGCCACACGAAATAAAACAGTTTAGGAATCATATAATAGTGAAGGACTCGATTTTTGAACAAATGCTTAATAGAACTACCTTTCTGGTGGGCAATAAAAAGAATGCAGGTAAAACTACATTTTTTAATTATGCAATCAGTCAGGTAAGAGAGCATGCTACTGTGGCTTTTATGACCATTGGGGTGGATGGTGAAATGGATGATGTTATTGATAATAAGCAAAAGCCTTTCATTTATACTACTAAAGGGGATTATATTGTCACTACAGGCTCCCGGCTCAATCAGAGCGATGCGTCCTTTGCTATACACCATGTATTCCCATATAAAACAGCGCTAGGCAATCTGGTTTTAGCACAAACAATTAGAGGTGGCAATGTCGAATTGGTTGGATCGGAGGATAATGCGCAACTTACTGAAATTATTCATTTCCTGAAAACTGAACTTTTTATTGATACCATTCTTATTGATGGAGCCGCAAATCGCACCACACAGGTGGCATCGGTTAAGAACAGTTTTTTTTGTTATATTCTCCGAATCGATCACGAAACGCTGCATTCCGATTTCAATAAACTCAGAGCGCTTTCTTTGATCAATACATTTCCATGTGTTGAGGAAATTAAAGACATTCACCTAAAAAAAGTATTTGAGATTACAGGCGCATTCACTGAATCAAAAAAGGGGCTGATCCCTTATGATTGTGAGGTTTTACTTGTAAACGATTTTACGAAAATCTTTCTGGAATTGCCGCAGATTGAAAGATTGTGCTCGAAATTGCAAATTGCTTATAAAATAAAGTATTCACTTACAGCATTTGTAATTATTCTGAAGAACATCCAACGGAATGATTTTCAGCAACTCCTAGGGAAATATAAAATGGAAGATAAATTTATAATGAACCCTTATGAATGCTGATACCGTTATACAATTTTCGGAATTCGACCAATTCTATAAGGAGTATCTTCCATTAACGCCTTATGGATTAGCTAATAAGCATAAGTATCCGATGTTTTCAGATTCGGTGCATCTTCAATCTATCTTTGATTCCATTGAGAAAACAGTTGCATTCATCCAGGAAAATCCATTTGAAGCCGATAAAATTGAATCACATTTTCGTAATGTCGATTTAGTTAACAGTTTTGACAAAGCAATTTTTGATACCTCTGATATATATCTAATTAAGAAATTCCTGATCTGCTATAAAGCAATCCTATCTCAGTTGAATGAAGAGATAAAGGTTGATCATAAACTTGAATTTTCACTTCAGGAAATCCTCGACCTCTTGACGCCGGATGGTGGAACCGGGTTCATTTTTCACCTGGACTCGTGTTATGATAATCAGTTAAAAGTTGTTCGCAATAAAATTAGTGAGCTGGACATAGAAATATCGGATATAAAAAGGAAAAGATTAACAGAACTTTACAACCTATACGAGCTGGATTTCAAGTATCGTGATTTTTTGATTGTTGACGAAGTGAAAGCTTCCAAATACAATAACGATCTGATATATAAAGAGGTTTACGACAGTTCGTCCTTATATATAAAGCCGATATTTCCACCACATTATTTTGAAGTGTATCAGCAAAAAGATGCTTTGTTGGCAGAAGAACATTTACGGGAACAAAAGGTATTAGAGCAAATTTCTACAGAAATCTTAAAAAAGAAAGATGTAATAACGGACTATATCCAAAAGGTGGAAGCATTGGATATCCTCTTTGCAAAAGCCCGGTTGGCACTGAAATATTCGATGGTGAAACCCATACTTAACTCCAATACTAAATTTATTGAGATAATCAATGGAAGGTTTTTGCCTTTAATGAATAAATGCAAGGAGATAGATACAGTTTATACTCCTCTCACTGCATCATTCGATAACCGAATCGTCGTTGTTACCGGCTCTAACATGGGAGGTAAAACAGTCCTTTTAAAAACTATCGGATTTCTTCAGCTACTGGCGCAAATGGGATTTTGGATTCCTGCTGATGCTATGAAAACGTATGTCTTCGAAAATATAGCTTATATTGGTAATGAGGAAAACGATAAAATAACCGGTCTGAGCAGCTTTGGATTTGAAATACATAAACTTACCACCATTTTGAAGCAACTTGAAAAACCCACCTTATTGCTGATAGACGAGTTTGCCAAAACTACCAATTCTACGGAGGCAAAAGCGCTAATTTCTGCGTTATTAATGAGTTTCTCCCAAAAGGAAACACTGCATTGCTTTCTTTCAACGCATTTTATGGAACTTCCTGATTTTATAGGAGTTTCCTTCTATAAGATGAAAGGATTTAGCCAGGCAGAATACAAAAAATTATATGTAAAAAATACACAACTGACATTAAATGAACGGATCAGATTAATTAATTCGTTTATGCAATACGAAGTGGTTAAGGACGAAAATTCAGTTAAAAGTAACGATGCTATTACAATTGCTGATATATTGGGTTTAGACGAAGAAATAATTGCATATGCAAAGAACTATTTAGGAGGAAATTATGCTTGATTCAAAACTAAATTTAGATATCAGGAAGATTGCAAATGCCAGGGAAATTTCGAAGCAGATCACTGCTCCTGTGCAGAACTATATTAAGAATCATACCACTGTTACGATTGAACGGGCTACGTTACGCATGCTGGGGGCTGATGGAGTCGATACGCAGGATATCCCTGTGCCTAACATTATTGTTGATCTGCTTGGCGATAAGATTTCGTATGGAGCTGCTCGATATTATATAAATGCGCTGATTCGTTCAGGCGGAAGTATTGATGAACTGAATATAAAAATTGCCAGCGGTTGGGATATAGCGAAACTGGATATGGTTGATCTCAGTCTGATTGAGGCAAAAGGAGCAGAACTTACAGAATTATTTGCCCAAAAAGTGAAATCCAATATACGTTTCAGAGAAAAAAAAACGGAAGAATTTAAAGGAAAAGAAAATTCACCATTGCTCTACTTAATTGTAGCAACCGGAAATATCTACGAAGACATTAAACAAGCGCAGGCTGCTGCAAGTCAGGGGGCTGACATTATTGCCGTGATTCGCTCGACTGGACAAAGTTTGCTCGATTTTGTCCCATTTGGACCCACTGTTGAAGGATTTGGAGGTACCTATGCCACGCAGGAGAATTTCAGGATCATGCGAAAAGCATTGGACGAAACAGGGGAGGAGATTGGAAAGTATATCCGGTTGGTGAATTACTGTTCCGGGTTATGTATGCCCGAAATTGCTGCTATGGGGGCGATGGAGCGGCTCGATATGATGCTGAATGATTCCATGTATGGCATTCTTTTCCGGGACATCAACATGTACCGTACTTTTGTCGATCAGAAATTTTCCAGGATGATTAACGCTTTTGCCGGCATTGTGATTAATACCGGAGAGGATAATTACCTGACCACATCTGACGCATACGAAAAAGCATATACCGTCACAGCTTCGCAGTTTATCAATGAGCAGTTTGCCTTTGAATCGGGTTTAGGTTCTCATCTGATGGGATTGGGGCATGCTTTTGAAATGAACCCCGAAATTAAAAATGGCTTTCTTTTTGAAATGGCGCAGGCTCAGATGGCCCACGAACTATTTCCCGAATCCCCCTTAAAGTATATGCCCCCGACCAAATACATGACGGGAGATATTTTTAAAGGGTATGCCATGAATACCTTGTTCAATTTTATAGCTAAATCGACCAATCAGGGAATATTGTTGCTGGGAATGCTTACCGAAGCCATCCATACCCCTTATATGCAAGATCGTTTTCTGGCCATTGCCAATGCAAAATATGTCTTGAACAATATAGCCGATTTTGCCGGAGATATAGAGTTCAAAAAAGATGGAATTATGCAAACACGCGCCAGAGAGGTATTGGATACTACTATACAGTTTTTGGAAGAAGTAAATAAAATAGGTTTATTCGATGCCATTGAAAACAAGATGTTTGCCGAAGTAAGCCGACCAAAAAATGGAGGCAAAGGCCTTGATGGAGTTGCCCGTAAAGCGGAGGAATACTTTAATCCGGTCTATTCATATCTCGAAAAAGAGTTAAACATTGTAACGGGAGGAAATTAAGATGATGATTCGACCATATGGAGATACATTAAACGACGGAGCCATTCAACTATCGTTTACACTGCCGGTGGAGCATTCGGTTCGTGCCGATGAAGCTGCTGTTGTTTATGCACGAAAACTTGGTTTTAAATCGGTAGAGGTGGTACATTCCCATCCGCTATCCAAAGGGTTTTCCTTTTTTGTAGTGTATGGGAAAACCGAAATCAGCATTGACTTTGACAAAATTGTGGTCGAAGAAGTTGAAAAATCCCTGGACTTTTATGAAGTAAACGATTTTATCAAACAGCATATACGAAGAAAAGTGGTGGTGATTGGAGCCTGCACCGGGACTGATGCGCATACAGTAGGAATAGATGCCATTCTCAATATGAAAGGTTTTAACCAGCATTATGGCTTGGAACGATATCCCATGATAGAAGCGCACAACCTGGGCGCACAAGTCGGCAATGAAGAATTGATAAACCAGGCAATCAAACTGAAAGCCGATGCCGTTCTGGTTTCGCAAATTGTGACGCAGAAGGAAGTGCATATCCAAAACCTCACTAATTTTATTGAATTGCTCGAAGCTGAGGGGCTCCGTTCGAAGTTGATTGTTGTAGCTGGCGGACCGCGAATTAACAATAAGTTGGCTCTGGAATTGGGATATGATGCAGGATTTGGCCGGGGAACCTATCCGGAGGATGTGGCTTCTTATGTAGTAAAAAAAATGGTGGAAAGAAGCGGAACGGCTTAGCTTGTATAATTAACTGCATTGAACTCTTCGGGGTTCAAAAATCCGCATAATCACCTATCCCCGCAGAATCAAAGTCCCTCTCACTTTAGGAGAGGGAGTTAGGGTGAGGCGATCATAAGGTTTATGAATTACAGGTTAATAACAAACGCCTGCCCGCACTTCGTAAAACTCAAATTATTAATAATCTAGAAAACTAAAAAACTAAAATAGAACATACCATGAACGAAATTTACATTATAGATGCTGTCCGCACAGCGGTTGGAAAATTTGGAGAATCACTGTCATCGTTTTCCGCTAGTCAATTAGGAACCATCGTAGTGAAAGAAATTTTAAAACGGAATAACCTGAATGGCAGCGAAATAGACGAAGTAATTGTTGGCACTGTATTGCAGGCAGGACAAGGACAAAATGTCGCCCGGCAGATCGCGATGAATGCTGGAATACCAAAAGAAAAAACAGCCTTATCGGTTAACATGGTTTGCGGATCGGGGTTGCGATCGGTTATTCTGGCAGCACAGGCCATAAAATCGGGCGATGCAGAGCTGATTATTGCGGGAGGAACAGAAAGCATGTCCAATGCTCCTTACTTGTTATCAAAGGCACGTACGGGTTATAAAATGGGGCATGGCTCGCTGGTCGATTCTATGATTACGGACGGTTTGTGGGATATTTTTAACGATTACCACATGGGCATTACTGCCGAGAACCTGGCCGGGAAATATAATATTACCCGCGAAGAACAAGATAAGCTCGCCGCTGCTTCACAAAATAAAGCTGAAAAAGCCATTCTAAGCAATAGGTTTGCCGAAGAAATTGTACCGGTTGAAATTCCACAGCGCAAGGGGGATCCGATCATTTTCAAAACGGACGAATTTGTACGCTTGGGAGTAACAAGTGAGGCACTTGCAAAACTGGCACCCGCGTTTAAGAAAGATGGCACCGTAACTGCCGCCAATGCCTCGGGTATTAACGATGGCGCTGCAGCAGTTATTGTAGCAGGTAAAGAGGCTGTCGAAAAGTACAACTTAATACCAATGGCCAGGATTGTTTCGTATGCCTATCATGGTACCGATCCGTCTATTATGGGAATTGGCCCGGTTGAAGCGGTTAAAAAAGCACTGGATAAAGCAGGGTGGAAAAAGGACGAACTGGAACTTATTGAGGCCAACGAAGCCTTTGCAGCCCAAGCGCTAGCGGTTATTAAGGAGCTCGGACTTAATCCCGAAATCGTAAATGTAAATGGTGGTGCCATTGCCATAGGGCACCCGATTGGCGCCAGCGGAACCCGAATATTGACCACCTTATTACACGAAATGAAGAAAAGAGGGGCTAAAAAAGGACTAGCCACTTTATGCATTGGCGGAGGTATGGGAATTGCGATGTGTGTGGAGGGGATGTAAAAGCTGCCGGAAGCAAATTATCTTTAGATACTATTGGAGGATCTCAAAAAACCTACAGGGTTTGAAGTGTTAAATATTGGACACTTTTTGACGCACCTTCAAATGAACATTATCCAATCGGTATTACTCTTCAAACAACATATCGAAATACCTTTTAGGGTTATCCAGAAAACTCCTGGTAATTCTGTAATGTTCGGTGTTTTCATATTCTACAAGCGAAATACCATTTTCATCGAGTTGGTAAATATTGGCATTGGGGTAAGCAAGCAAAATAGGAGAGTGCGTGGCTATAATCAATTGCGATTTGCCTTCACGTTCCATTCCATGTATAATAGACAACAACGATAATTGCCGTTGTGGAGAGAGCGCTGCTTCGGGTTCGTCCATCAAAAATAGTCCTTCGCGAAAGCGGTTATTAAAAGCTGCCAAAAACGATTCGCCATGCGATTGTTTTAGCAACTCACGCCCACCCCAGTAAGAAGGATTTCCATTTTCGTCAATATAGGTCGATAGATTAAAAAAGCTCTCAGCACGGAAGAAAAAGCCCTGATCGATAGGCAACTTAGGATTTCGCTCAATATATAGGTTTTGTCCGAGTACTGAATAATCTTCGGCAGAGAACCGGTGCTGCTTATGGCCACCCATGGCATCGAACCCACAGCGTTCGGCAAGGGCTTCGAGCAAGGTTGATTTTCCTGAGCCATTCTCGCCTACAAGAAATGTAACAGGCTTTTTAAACCGCAAACGAAGGTTCTGTATGGCCGGAATATTAAAAGGAAAAACGTTTTCATCAATATCCGACTTCAGCGATATGCCGTTTATAAAGAGGTTAATCATAATAACTTATTCGTTATATATACATTTACCTACATTATAAAGATTATGCTTGTTCGGCAGGCTTAGAAGACAAGTAATCACGTTTGTTGCGTGAAAGGTTTAATACATTGGAAACTTAGAATAAATAGCACTTTCAACGTATCCTTTGTTTATTTCTTTTTCTAAAGCATAAAATTTCGAACAGGTTTCTCGTATTTTCAACATTTCCGGTTCATTTGCATTCCCTGTTTTAACAAGAAATTGAGCAAAATACCATATACCGGTAAGCAAGGCATTGACTTTACGAGCATCGACCCAAAAATTATTTTTCAATCTCTGGGTGATATAATTATCTAACACAATTTTATCCATTATAAAATACTTGTGCTTTTTACCTTTGTTTATTTCCAGGGTATAACTTATATAATCAGTTAGTTCGAATCCAATCATGCTCGTTGCTACCCAGCTATGTACAATATTTTCATATAGATATTTTAAATATTGTTTGATAAAACGAAGGTAAGCCTCTTCTTTTTCCTGTTTTTTGTTTAAGTTGCACGAAAATATACCTGGTTCTGAGTAAATTATTGCATGTTGGTCTTTCCAATAATCCGGGGACATATATTTATCATCAATTTCAACTTCTATGTTTTCCCTGACCTCTTCGCATAATTGAATGTACTGGTCATCCGTTAAATTTGTCGAGAGGTATTTTTCTTCAATATGCAAAATTAATGGCGTTATTATTTCATAACCAAATATTATTTCGCTCGAATCGATGACTTGCTTATGGATTTTTTTCAAAAAAGGGAACAAAAGCTCAGATTCACCTATTGTAGCAAGATTATTAACAACCTCGAACAATTTCTCTGGGAAAGCTTCAGGATATTTTTCGAAATTATCAAGGAAAAGAGGTATTTCCGATTTTTTACCTTTTATAAACAAGTGGTAAATTAAATCACTATCGTAATAGCCGAATTCCCTCTGGTAAACGCCTGGAAACCGGTTTCTGAACGATACAAGGAAATTGTATATTTCTTCAATATAACCTTCTTTATAACAATTGGGGCTTAAATCTAAAAGATGTTCCCCCTCGAAACCCCAAGCCGGTACTAATCCGGGGTGTTCATCTATAAATTTTACTGCAGCATTTAATATATCTATTGGTTTTTTCACCAATTTTATTTCTTTATACCACTTATCTAAAAAAGCATCGTATTCTTTCGATATTTCAGGAAAAGGTAATCCAGGTTTGAGAGCTTCTAAAGTATCTATATCCTCGGAATTGTTATCTTCAATCCATTTGGATGATAGGTTTACCGGCTTCTCAGGAAAAAAGTCATCATCTTCCTCCTTATCAATATATTCTTTGATTTCACTATTAGTTGAAAATGCACCATGATTGAATGAGTTTTGATCAGTATCCCAACAACACTTCTTATACTTTTTACCGCTACCGCAATGGCAGGGATCGTTTCTTCCTATTCCACTCATTTTATTAGTCCTCCTAATTTTCCTGCAAACAAGGCAAATCTTCGGTGGTAAGATATTTTTTTATAACGTTTGTTTATCTTTTCGAAGTCCATAGATGTTTTTATTTCAAAAATACCATGTGAGTTGACACTATACAAAAAAAGATATTGTAAAGTTTTTAACAGGTATTACAAAAATAGGCTTCCAATCATAAATTGAAATAGATTTTTTCGTAATAAGCTAATTTGTTGGTTGGTAAAATGAATTTTTATAGAAAAATAT
>JAIFLU010000095.1 GCA_020048915.1 Bacteroidota bacterium
GACTCTGACGGGAGGTCCTGGTGGAATGACAACTTACTCGTGGACAGGCCCTGACGGATATACGGCTAATACGCAGAGCCCGACAGTATCCCCATCCGCCACCGCGACTATGGCAGGCATATATAGTTTTATAGTTACCAATGCCAGCGGATGCACAAGCGCTGCCGTCCCAACTACTATCGTGGTCAATGTGCTGCCGGTAGCCAATGCAACTTCTAACAGCCCTGTATGTACCGGAAGCCCGCTGACTCTTACAGGAGGTCCTGCTGGAATGACAACTTATTCCTGGGCAGGCCCTAACGGATATGCAGCTAACACCCGGAACCCGACTGTATCCCCAGCCGCCACCGCAACTATGGCAGGCATTTACAGCCTTACAGTTACCAATGCCAACGGATGTATTGATACAATGACACAATCTGTTATTGTAAATCAGAACCCGATTGCAATAGCCGGACCAGACCAGCAACTGGAATATATCTTTGAGACGCAGATGGCTGCAGAAGTGTCTCTTTCCGAAACAGGGGAATGGTCTCTAATTTCCGGTTCGGGCCACATGAGTGATATTCATTCTCCAACCTCTGTGGTAACTGAATTATCATTTGGGGAAAATATCTTTTTATGGACAGTACAGAATAGAAGCTGTTTGGCAAGTGCCGAAGTCAAAATTACCACTCATGATCTGTTTATACCCTCAGTAATTACGCCAAATGGTGATGATAAAAATGATTTTTTTATGATAGGTGAAAACATAGGAAATGTTAACCTTATAATCATTAACCGTTGGGGAAATGAAGAATATAAAAATGATGATTATAGAAATGATTGGGATGGGAGAAATAATAAAGGTGCAGAACTTCCAAATGATACCTATTTCTATATTTTGAAATTTGAAAATGGTAAAATAAAAAAAGGGCTCAGTTTTAATTAAAAGATAAATGAACCAATTAGTTATTAGCATATTGATCATGTTATTCCCCCTGCAGGTATACGGGCAGATGTTCCCAACATCGGATCATTATGTACATAACCCTCTTGCGATTAATCCAGCTTTTGCAGGTTGCCACGATGCATTAAGTGCAACCATTTTATACAGGAATCAGTGGGTTGGATTTAAGGATGCTCCAAAAAGCCAGATACTGTCTTTCCATACACCAGTTGCCCATGACAGGATTGGTCTGGGACTGCTGGTTGAGAGAAATAGTATTGGTATATTTAAGGAGACCAACTTTATTGGTAATTATGCTTACCGGATGGAACTGCAGAATGGTAAATTAGCGTTGGGATTAGGTTTTGGCATCACTGCCAACAATAGTGCATGGAATGAGCTGGATATTGCCGATGCCGATGATGCACAACTGTTAGATAATAGTTCATACACGGTTTTACCGGCATTTAGCTTTGGAACGTATTATTATACAAAAAAATACTTTATTGGGATATCCATACCCTTGTTCTTAAGTTATGATTTGGATAATAGTACAGGCAAGTATAAAAATGGGAACACATTCTCCGGGAGTAATTATTTTGTTACCGGAGGTTACGAGATAGGTATCAGTAATATTGTTAAACTCCTGCCTTCCTTGTTAATAAAATATCATCCGGGTAATGCCGTCCAGATTGATTTTAATACACAGGTCAATTTAAATGACAGGGTTGGGATGGGTATTGGTTACAGGAACAGAGATGTCCTGATTGGAATGCTTCAATGCCAACTAAGCTATCAGCTCAGCATGTCATATTCCTATAATTTTGAGTTAGGTTCCGTCGGACAATATATGAATGGTTCCCATGAGATCGTTTTGAATTATGTATTTAGATTCGAACGAAAAGTAATTGGACCAAGACAATTTTAGCAGATTATTTTTATGAGCAATTGCTTTTATTTGTTATTCCTTATTGCATTGTTTGTTAAAGCAGAGATCTATGCCCAGCCTGAGCATTATATTGTAAAAGCTGCCCCGTTTAGTTCCAGAATATATGACGAGTTTTCTCCTGTATTTTATAAAGGAGGGATTGTATTTTGTTCAAATCAGAATGATAACTCTCTGGTTAGTTTTAGCGATGAAAATAACAGACTTTTTAAAATATTTTCAGTGACGAAAAAGGGCAATACAGCATGGTCCCTTCCAAAGATACTGGCAAAGGAAATAACGACTGGTTTTAATGATGGACCGGTTACATTCAACCAAAATGGGGATATCATCTATTATTCCAGAAATACATCTGTTCAAAATTCACTGAAAAACATATCCGATACCTCAAATAAACTGGGCATCTTTTCTGCGGAATTAATAAATGGAATTTGGACTAATATCAAACCTTTTGTTTTCAATAATCCTCAGTTTTCTTTTATTACCCCTGCACTTTCGCCCAATGGACAAAGAATTTATTTTTCTTCTGATATGCCTGGAGGCAAAGGAGGAATGGATCTTTATTATTGTGACAGGAGCAATAATGACTGGGGGCAACCTGTAAATATGGGTTCGCTAATAAATACGCCAAAAAATGAATCCTTCCCTTTTGCACGTAAGTTTGGGAAACTCTATTTTGCTTCAGACGGACTTGAAGGCTTTGGCGGGAAGGACTTGTTTTATACCCAGGAAATAGAAGGAGAATGGATCGTTCCGGTGCACCTTGATTCAGCCATAAATTCGATAGCAGATGATTTTGGGCTTGTTACCGATTCAACACTGGAGAACGGATATTTTTCAACTAACAGGCGAAAAACTGATGATATTTTCAGTTTTAGTTCCACACCTATAGATTTTACGGATTGCGACACGATAAAGGAGAATAATTTTTGTTTTACTTTCTATGATGAAAGACATCAATTTATTGACACAATAGAGGCAACTTATCAATGGGATTTTGGTGATGGGGTAATGATTATCGGCAAAGAAGTGAAGCATTGCTTTCCTGGTCCCGGGAGTTACCCGGTTAAGCTCAGTATTATTGATGATATGACAGGTGAGTTTATTGCAAAACAGGTTAAATATGAGGTCGAACTTGAAAATATCGATCAGGCTTACATTAATTCGCCTGATGTTGGTACTGTAGATAAATCAATATCTTTTGAAGGAGTAACAAGCGACCTAAAAGGTTTCAGGATCACGGACTATTTCTGGGACCTCGGAGACGGTTTTAAACCAGGCGGCCCCTTAATAAATACTACGTTTAAAAAGAAGGGGGAATATATAGTTAAACTGGGCTTGCTTGGTGAAAAAGATAGCCTTGGTGTGATTCCTAAAAGGTGTTTTATGAAAAAAATAATAATTAAATAAGTTGAAAAAATACTCTATCATCATATTCTTTCTTATCGTGGTGGCCACACCTCTTTTTTCACAATCTGCCCCGGCGGTTGATGAAAATATCCCTTACCTGATGACCTTTGGCAGAGACGCCAGCACATCCTGGGGAGATGATGATTTTTGCCAGATATTCTTTTGCCTCATTCCTTCATCACAAACCGAACCTGTGTATATCCGGGTTTTTGATCCGGATACAGGTGGAGCACTTGATGAAGCCAAGGGGAGCCTTAATACTAGTGTAAACTTTTCAATTTACGCAGGGAAAGGTTGCTGGTCAGATACGGCAGCCCAGAGTATTCATCTTACTGGAAATTACAAGAGCGGATATTTATTATCATCAAAATCCTTTGGAGCGGATCCGAAATATGATAATAAATGGTATACATTTGAACCTTTCAATCCTTCGGAAGGCGAGTATGTTGAGAAACTTGGAGGCCGCGTATTTAAAATCATTGCTCATGGCATGTCAGGGGATGATGGGAATTTATATAAATATTTTTTAAGTACAAGTCGGGTAGAAAATACTGAAGTTGAGGGGGGGGAATTTTTTTACTTATAAATATCATTTCAGGTTTTCAGATAATCAAAAACATGTTTCTCAAATATATCCTTTTGTTG
This sequence comes from Bacteroidota bacterium, assembly GCA_020048915.1. Classification (GTDB taxonomy): domain Bacteria; phylum Bacteroidota; class Bacteroidia; order Bacteroidales; family JAAUTT01; genus JAAUTT01. Next base: position 3,930 of record JAIFLU010000095.1, read on the forward strand.
ATGACAAGACTATTTCCATCGAAGTCTCAAATTTTGACTGGGATAATGATGGGATTATCAGAATATTTTCAGTAGCCAAGAATGGTATCTTATGCGACGTTTCGGGTGAGGATAAATGGATAATCAGGAAATTCCCGATCGTGGAGGAAGAAAAGAATACAACCATTGAGATCCAATTCATAAAGAACAAAACTGTTCAAATAAGAAATAATAACGTAGTGGTTGCCGTCAGGAATCAGTACGGAATTTCATTGCCATTTTATGTTGTCCCTATAGGAGGTGTTCCTGTATATTCACCGAAAATACGAATGAAATGATTGTAATAATTCAGATTCCACACTGTGTTCGGAATAACAGCAAGTTGAATTTAGGTGGGGTGAAATGAATAATATCTTAAGTAAATGATACTGAATTCATGTTATGTTTTTAACTGTAAATAGCTATATAAAGGCATATGTTAGCCGAAAAGGAATACTAATTATTCTTCTTTCGGTTTTTAGCTGCCATGCATTTTCCCAAACCTATAATTTCCGCAATTTCAATATTGAAGATGGATTGGCTCAATCCTATATATATTCTATCGTACAGGACGTGAGGGGGTATTTGTGGGTTGCTACCGGAAACGGATTATCGAGATATAATGGGTTCGAATTTAAAAATTTTACTACCGAAGATTCACTGGCTGACAATTTTATAACGTGTGGTATTAGCGGAGAAAAAAACCTCTGGTTTGGCCATATGAATGGCCGGATATCTTTTTATGATGGGAAAAAGTTTAATACCGTCAATATACCCCAATCGGATTTAAGCCCTATCACTCATTTTGCAAAAAGTCCGCAAGGCCATATCTGGGTAAGTACTTATTCGGATGGCCTGCTGAAATTAAATAAAGAATCGGGTGCAGTAAAACATATCCGGTTTATTGAGCAGACAATGGTAATAACTTTTGAATTTATTGACGAAAATGAATTTCTTTTTGGTACAAATGCAGGCTTATTCTATGGCAGATTAAAAGATACGGACGAAATTGAAATTATCCGGCCTGTTTTAGAAATTCCGGAATCCAAAGTAACGTGCATTCAAAAAATGAGGAACAACAAGGGATTTTATATTGCTACGGAAAATGATGGCATATTTCAGCTCACGAATGCAGGCACCTCTTTTAAGGTTTCAAAGATAATTGCAGATACTGACTTCACCGGTATACAGCAAATTTATGAAGACAAGCTGTCTGATTTATGGTTATGTTCCAGAGGGAATGGGAATGGGCTTATCAAAATAAGTTATTCAACCCCGGAGAAGTCAGGAAAAGTAATCTATTTTAATACGTCTAATCGATTTGTAACTGACGATGTAAATACTGTTTTTGAAGACCGCGAAGGCAATATTTGGAGTGGCAATTATGGGGCAGGATTAACACAAATTACGCCCAAGACTTTTTCTATATATTCATTCGATAAACCCATATATGGAAATACTGTTTTTTCATTCTTTTTCAACGCGCCCTATAAATGGGTAGGTACTGAAAACGGCCTGGTAAAAATGGATGATCTGTCAGGTAAAATTATTAAGTTTTACGGCAAAGGCAGCGGGTTACCCAAAGATACGATTACAGCAATTTATTCCACTGATGGAAAAGAACTTTGGATTGGAACCGGGAAAAATGGAGTCTTTCGGTTGGATATAGAAACTGAGAAAATTATTAAATACCCCATTGGAGCTGGAGCACTTGAAAACGCTATAACCGCTATTTCCGGAAAAGGAGAACAGATTTGGATCGGTACAAAAAAAGGATTATGCAGTGTTAATTCAGGTACCGGCAGGAAAAACTGGTATTCAATTAACCGGGGCGGTTTACCGCATAATTCTATTTATTGCTTATTTATAGACAGAACAGATAAACTTTGGGTAGGCACTCGCAGTAGTATTTTGGCATACATTCAGGATGAAAAGGTCTTTAAGATACCGTTTAATTCTCTTGGTGGAATTTTAACAATCACGGAGGATGCAGATTCCCGGATTTGGGTCGGATCTAACGGGAATGGGATATTCAGGATAGATTCCGATTCAATTATAAATATTACAGCTAAAGAAGGTCTTTTATCCGATTACTGCTATTCGCTCATTTGCGATGATCATAAAAACATTTGGGTTGGTCACAAAGGTGGATTAAGCAAAATAAGAACAACCGATTTCATAGTTAAACCTATACAGCACATTGAAAATAGAACGGATAGCTACCAGTTTAATTCAAATGCTATAACGAAAGATCAACAGGGGAAAATCTGGTTTGGATCAGATAAAGGCATGATTTCATATGATCCATCAATGGAGAATCCCCAATTACAACCGCCCGTTTTAGGAATAACTTCAATTAAGGTAAATGATGAGGAAATAGATTATACCAATAAAATAATACTATCTCCCGGCAATTACAAAATAAGAATCGATTTTTTGGGCATCAGTTTAAAGGAACCGGCACTGGTAAACTATCAGTACAAACTAGACGGTTATGAGCAGTGGTCGGAAATTTCAAAAAACACATTTGTTACCTATCCTCTTATTTCGCAAGGGGATTATAAATTTATGTTAAAGGCTGGCAGCGGAGATGGTATTGTAACAGAAAAACCGTTGACCATACGTATTGTTGTCCAAGTACCTGTTTGGGAAAAATGGTGGTTTTACCCTTTCATCGCTCTTCTCCTGATCATTCTGACTGTCAGCTATATTAAGTGGCGTGAATACAAGTTTTTGGCTGAAAAAAGAGTGCTCGAAGGAAAAGTACTTGAACGAACCTTTGAAATTCAATGTCAGAAAAATGAACTTGAATTGCAACGGGATCTGATTGATAAAAAGAATGCCAGTATTACTTCAAGCATAACCTATGCGAGTTACATACAAAATGCAGTTTTACCTCCCCTGGAATTTGTGGATAAATTATTGCCTCAAAATTTTATCCTGAGTAAGCCAAAAGACATTGTAAGCGGCGATTTTTACTGGCTGACAGAAAAGGATAACAAAGTTGTTTTTACGGTAGCGGATGGCACAGGCCATGGCGTTCCCGGTGCGTTTATGAGCCTTTTAGGTATTACATTATTAAATGAGATCGTAAATATTGAGGGAATCACAAGGTCGGATGCCATTGTCACAAAGCTTCGCGAAAAAGTAATTCATTTGCTTCAGCAAAGCAGGAAAGATATTGCCACCATGGATGGAATTGACATTGCTTTATGCGTATTGGATCCGCACTCAAAAAGAATTCAATATACCGGGGGGATGAATGATCTTGTTTACATTCGGGAGGGGAAACTGGAGGTAGTAAAAGCAGATCGCTTTTCTGTCAGTGGTTTACTGGAAGATTCAGGTACTTTTACAATGAATGAAATTGATTTTAGAAAAGGGGACGTATTTTACCTGTTTTCCGACGGATTTCAGGATCAGTTTGGCGGGGATCATAACAAGAAATATTTAAGTCATCATTTTTATTGTACGTTAGCAGAAATACATGAATTACCAATGAAAAGCCAAAAAGAAATCCTGGAAATTAAACTTCGCGATTGGATGAAAAATTATATTCAAACGGATGATATTACAGTGATGGGGATCCGTTTATGAGAAACAGACCCTCATAACGTAGACCCTTTGACGATTCAATGCATGTAACTAAGAAATTATTTGTTCGAATTTGAAGACCTGGCTTGCTTTCCCGATACAATACGGGAAAGCATGACAGATTACCTACGTTACCTGATTCCAAAGGTAGATTTTTACCGACATGTTACTCCTATAATTATCGAAGGGATGAATAAATCACATTCAAACAGGATAATTGATCTATGCTCGGGCGGTGGTGGCGCAATTGAGCAAATTCACCATGATCTGAAGAGACTTTCTGATGTCGAAATAAAAATTATCCTTACGGATAAATATCCCAATACAAGTGCATATGCATTTTTTAAAGCTAAAACCGGTGGAGCAATTTCATTTATTGATAGTGCTATAGATGCTGCTGATGTTCCATTAACTTTAAAAGGATTCAGAACAATTTTTTCGGGTTTTCATCATTTCGATAATAGTTTAGCAAAAGTAGTTATAAAAAATGCAGTTGATGCCAAATCCGGGATTGGCATTTTTGATGGGGGAAATAAAAATATACTGGCTATCATGGCTATTTTGGTTGTTCATCCTATCGTATTCTTCTTTTTCACACCCTTTTTCACACCATTACGCTTTTCAAGATTGTTTTTTACCTATATCATTCCCATTATCCCCCTTTATACAGTATGGGATGGCATAGTTTCAATCATCCGTTTATACAAGCCAAACGAGCTTCTGCAAATTGCCAAAGAGGTTGAGCCTGATTCATATTATTGGCGTTCTGGAAAAAAGAAAAGCAAATTCGGTCTGAATGTTACTTTTCTGATAGGATACCCTGTTGAATAAATCCGCTCTATAAATTTGGAATGAATGAATAATGTAACTTTTCTTAAAAGTTATGTAACATACACATTGAGCTTAAGTTGTAATTTTAAGCAGTTGGAGATATGATACAGCAGGTGTTTATGACACAAGAAGGCTCCACAGAATTTATTTTATTATGATGAAACTATCTTTTCAAAAACTATTTTATGCATTGGCCACTGTATTTGCGCTTTTTGCAATCTTAATTCTGGCTCAATCTATTCTAATTCCTTTAGCCTTTGCTTTGATTATGTCATTTATTCTGTTTCCGCTAGCTAAGAAGTTTGAGTCGTGGGGAATGAATAAAATACCTGCAGCTTTTCTCTCTATTTTAACAGTTATTATAATTATAGGAGGAGGCATTTTCCTTTTCTCTACCCAGCTTATCGAGCTTTCAAAAGAGTTAGTTGATTTTCAGGATAGAATCGTCCGTGTGTTTGCCGAAGTCACTTTGTATCTCAATAAAAATGTGAATATTATATCAAATTTAGAAAAAAATGAGCTGTTCAACAAAATTAAGGAATGGCTTAACGATTCTACAGGCTCATTGGTAAGCAAAACCTTCACCACCACTACTACTTTTCTCACCGGACTGCTAGGAACAATTATATTTACTTTTCTAATCCTAATTTACAGAAATGGATTAACACAAGCATTCATGGAGTTTTCTCCCAAAGATAAAAGAGAAAGAGTTTTAAAGATGTTTAAATCAATTCAGCTGGTTGGACAAAAATATTTGTCTGGAATGCTATTTCTTATCATTATCATTGGATTAGCAAATAGCATTGGGCTTTGGATTATTGGCATTGACAATCCTTTCCTATTTGGTTTTTTAGGAGCTGTTTTGTCAATCGTACCTTATGTTGGGACAGCTTCTGGAGCTATTTTTCCTATCCTGTATGCTTTTATGTCTTACGATTCTATGTGGCCTGCCATAGCAGTTGCAATATTATTTTGGGCTGTTCAATTGATTACCGATAATTTTCTCAGTCCAAAAATTGTAGGAGGTAGTTTAAGTGTTAATGCATTAGTAGCTATTTTAAGTCTTATCATTGGCGCTTTGGTGTGGGGCGTGGCCGGAATGATATTGTTTTTGCCGTTTGCTGCCATGTTGAAAGTTTTTTGCGAGGAATTTGAAGAACTTAAACCAATCGCGCTATTAATTGGTAACCAAAATGATAAAGAGGAAAATAGTGGGAGTAAACAAATCAAAAAACGGTTTACAAAGCTAAAGGGTTGGTTTTCTTACTTCAATGGAGGTTTCAAAAAACGGAAGACAAACAAGGCTAAGTCAGGCTCAACAAAAATAGAAAGACATCATTGAAATCCTGCTCGTAAAGATTAAGCGATCGCTAAATACATGCAAGCAAGATTTTTTAAATAATATTCATGAATTTGAATTTTTAGAGCCTATTTAAATTTAACGAAAGGTAATTGATTAGTTTTGAATTTTCCGGTTTAAGCTTTGCCAGGCGCCTCCATTATAAACATTGGAATAGCCATTTGCTTTCAGAATACTTTTTGCCGAAGCACTTCTCCCTCCCGATGCGCAACAAGTAATAATAGGTTTATCCTTTGCTTTCACTTTCGGAAGACTGGCACTTAATTTATCTACCGGAATATTGATAGAGCCTTTTATGTGCCCTCCATTAAATTCGCCTTTGGTGCGAACATCAATTATAAGTGCTCCCTGGGCCATTAATTGTGTATAATCGGTTGTTTTAATACCCAGTAATTTTTTAATTGCATCGAACATGGTGATTATGCTTTTTAATGGTTTGTAACTTGTCTATCGTTCTTCCATTCTTAATCATTCTTGTGCTATTTAGTTTAAAATACCATTTTTTGAAGATTTAATTCTTATAACTACACTTAACATTTGAAAAGCCCGATTGTTTCAAAATTAGTTGGGTGGGGCTAGTTCTGGTTTCTAAAGACTCAAAAATAAAACATTAATAATAGAAAATAATCTATTATTAAATTGCACATAGTAGAAATAAATCTATCTTTGTTTTACTGAAATTCCTTATACAAGTTATTGAATAACAAATTATGAAAATAAAAAATATAAGTAAATGTCTGTACGCAAGGTACGTGACCTCATTAAAACTATTGAGGCAGATGGTTGGTACTATTACAAAACTTTAGGAGACCATCACCATTACAAGCATTCAAAAAAACTCGGAAAAGTAACAATTCCCGGTAAGCATTCGGATGAAGTTCATCCAAAAACAGAAAAAAGTATTTTAAGACAAGCGGGTTTAATTTAGCCCGCTTATATTTCATTAGATTTGGAAAAGTATCAAATAAAACTAAACACTATGAGTGTAAACATTGATGTAACTGTTTGTAAAACCAGTAAGGGCTATTCTGCTCATATTGAAGACATTGATGGAATTATTACAACAGGAAAAACTCTTGATGAAGTTAAAGAGAACATGCATAAGGCCATCGAAGGACATATTGAAGTATGTAAAGAGGACGGCGATGAAATTCCAGTTCCTTTGCAAGATGCATACAGCCTTGTTTTTAAAATGGAAGTAGAGGCTCTTTTAGATTATTATAGGGGCATTATCAATCAATCGGGTCTTTCAAAATTAACCGGAATCAATATCAAACAGCTAAACCACTATGCAACCGGGGAAAGTAAACCAAGATACAATCAGGTTAGAAAGATTGAATCTAGTTTACATAAACTAGGTCAGGAACTTATTCATATTAAACTTTAATATGAAATTAGAAAAAGAGGCAAAACCCCTTTTTTCACTTTCAAAACATAATGAACTGTTATCGCTTTTTACTAGAAATCTCTGTATCTATAAGATTTCTATTTCTGAGAATTTTTTTTAAATACAGACATCAAATCGCCTATTAAAGGAACAAAAAACTTATAGTATCCGAAATTCATCCGTCTTCTTACATCAAACTTCCTACCCCCCATAGGCATTCCATCCCTGCGCACGGAGTTCAATGGCTGTATCGGCCTCGGTAATCATATAGCGTCCTTCGCTTGTATCTACCATATGGCCAATAACCGATATTTCGGTATTTTTCATAATTTTTTCATAATCCACCAAGGGCACGGTAAATAATAGCTCATAATCTTCACCACCATTTAACGCACAAATTAACGGTTCCAGGTTTAGCTCGGCAGCAACTAATTCTGCCTTGTCTCCTACCGGAATTTTATGCTGAAAAACTTTACACCCTAAATTGCTTTGCGAACAAAGGTGTAATAACTCGCTCGACAATCCATCCGATATATCAATCATCGAGGTGGGGACAATATTCTTTTCTTCCAAAAAATCAATTAGGTCTTTCCTGGCTTCAGGTTTTAACTGACGGTGCAGAACATAATCGTACCCATCCAGTTTTGGCTGAAAATTTTTATTTTGTTCAAACAATTGTTTCTCGCGCTCCAGAACCTGTAACCCAAGGTAAGCAGCTCCGAGGTCTCCGGTAACGCAAATCAGGTCGTTTATTTTCGCCCCGTTCCGATATGTAATTTTATTTTTCTCTACTTCCCCTATCACGGTAATGCTAATAGCCATACCGGTTAACGACGAAGTGGTATCGCCCCCAACCAGGTCAACCTGATAGGTATCGCAGGCAAGCCTAAGTCCGGCATAAAAATCCTGTAAGGCTTCCAGGGTAAATTTTCCCGAAACAGCTATTGAGACCACCATTTGCTTGGGTTTTGCATTCATCGCATACACATCCGAGAAATTAACAATGGCGGCTTTATAGCCTAAATGCATCAGCGGTGTATAAACAAGGCTAAAATGAATCCCTTCCATCAGCATATCAGTTGTTACAACCATCGCTTTATCACCGGCATCAATTATGGCAGCATCATCCCCTACCCCTTTGATGGTAGATTTGTGATAAATCTTCACATCTTTGGTTAAGGCTTCTATTAGTTGAAATTCTCCCAATTCTTTTAACTCTGTAACCTGCTTATTCCGCTCTGTCATTAATTCTTAGATTTTTATCCGGAGGGCAAAATTACATCAATCGGTATTATTATTTGATTTTGTTTTGTATATTTGCGATTATTTAGATTAAGTCTAAATAAGTAGAGTGGAGAAATAAAATGACGCGAAATGAGTGAAATACAGGATGATATACTGAATGAGGTAACATCGGGCGAATACAAATATGGCTTTGTTTCTGATATAGATACTGAAACCATCCCGAAAGGGCTGAATGAAGATGTGGTACGATTAATCTCCTTGAAGAAAAACGAACCCGAGTTCATGCTCGAATTCCGGCTCAAAGCCTTTCGCTTTTGGCAAACCATGAAAATGCCGAAGTGGCCTCATTTAAAAATTCCCGAAATAAATTACCAGGACATAATTTTTTATGCTGCTCCCCGACAACAGGCAAAATATGCCAGTTTAGATGAGGTAGACCCAGAACTCAGGGCAACATTCGATAAATTAGGGATACCGCTCGACGAGCAGAAAATACTCTCGGGGGTTGCTGTTGATGTCGTAATGGATAGTATCTCGGTCAAAACTACTTTTAAGGAAACATTGGCCGAGTTAGGCATAATTTTTTGCTCTATGAGCGAAGCCGTAAAGGAATATCCTGATTTGGTTAAAAAATACCTGGGTACGGTGGTCCCATATACCGATAATTATTTTGCAGCCTTAAATTCGGCCGTGTTCAGCGATGGATCCTTTTGTTATATCCCCAAAGGTGTTCGCTGCCCCATGGAACTGTCTACCTATTTTCGTATAAACGCAGCCAATACCGGGCAGTTTGAACGTACCTTATTAATTGCCGACGACGAAAGTTATGTTTCGTACCTCGAAGGTTGTACTGCTCCCATGCGTGACGAGAATCAATTGCATGCAGCTGTGGTAGAACTTATCGCTATGGAGCGTGCCGAAATAAAATATTCTACGGTGCAAAACTGGTATCCCGGCGATAAAAACGGCAAAGGCGGTATTTTCAATTTTGTCACCAAAAGGGGCATCTGTAAGGGAAACTACTCCAAAATTTCGTGGACACAAGTCGAAACCGGCTCTGCCATCACCTGGAAATATCCAAGTTGCATTCTGCGCGGAGACCATACCACTGGTGAGTTTTATTCCGTTGCGGTAACTAACAATTATCAGCAAGCGGATACTGGCACGAAAATGATGCATATTGGCAAAAACAGCAAAAGCAGAATCGTTTCAAAAGGTATTTCAGCCGGAAGAAGCAACAACAGTTACCGGGGCTTGGTGAAAGTGATGAAAAATGCTGAGAATGCACGGAATTTCTCACAATGCGATTCCCTCCTTCTTGGCAGTAAATGCGGTGCACATACCTTTCCCTATATTGAAGTGGATAACCAAACTGCCAAAATAGAGCACGAAGCTACCACATCGAAAATTGGGGAAGACCAGATTTTCTATTGCAACCAGCGCGGTATTAGTACCGAAGATGCTGTGGGATTGATTGTAAACGGATATGTTCGCGAAGTAATTAACCAGTTGCCTATGGAATTTGCCGTGGAAGCACAAAAGCTTTTGCAAATCAGCCTCGAAGGAAGTGTAGGTTAAAATATTTATAAATATTATATAGTAAAAAGAAGGTTGAGAATTGTCTGTTAATCAATTACCGGGTATTCAGGTAAAAATGCAATCTCTCCTCATTATTTTTTAAATTCAAATTATAATGTTAAAAATAACGAATTTACGGACATCGATAAACGGAAAAGAAATATTAAAAGGCATCGATTTAGAAGTAAAAGCTGGTGAAGTACATGCTATAATGGGGCCAAACGGCTCGGGCAAAAGTACCCTTGCATCGGTATTAGCTGGCCGCGATATTTATGAAGTGACGGAAGGAACTGTTGAATATGAAGGCGAAGACTTATTGGATTTAACTCCGGAAGTTAGGGCCCGAAAAGGAATATTTTTAGGATTTCAGTATCCAATAGAAATCCCGGGAGTAAGCATGGCTAGTTTTCTTAGGACTGCCGTGAACGAACATCGCAAATTTAAGGCGCTTGCGCCATTGTCGGCTTCCGATTTCCTGAAAATAATGCGCGAAAAGAAAGAGATGGTCGAAATTGACTCTAATCTCACCAACCGCTCTGTTAATGAAGGTTTCTCGGGTGGTGAGAAGAAGAAAAACGAAATCTTTCAGATGGCTTTACTGGAACCCAAGTTAGCAATTCTGGACGAAACCGATTCCGGTCTTGATATAGATGCTCTCCGGATTGTTGCAAATGGCGTTAATAAGCTGAAAACAGCTGAAAATGCCACTATTGTAATTACCCACTACCAGCGCTTACTCGACTATATTGTCCCCGATTTTGTGCATGTTTTATACAACGGCCGGATTGTTAAAACCGGTACCAAAGAGCTGGCTTTTGAATTAGAAGAAAGAGGATACGATTGGATTAAAAAAGAATCTGATTTAAAACTCAATGGTGAGGACGTTAAGATTTAACAGGGAAATTATGGACACATTGAGTACACAACAATATTCCGACTTATTTCTTAAGCACAAAGACATATTTTTAGGCGATGAGCCAAAGTTTTTGCAGGAAATTCGGATCAAGGCGGCTGAAAAACTTAGTACCCAAAGTTTTCCTGCCAAAAAAAACGAATTATATAAATATACATTCCTCGAACCTTACTTCAACAATGGGTTTAAGAAAAACATCATACCTAAACCTATTACATTCGATATTTGTGATATGTTCCGCTGCGATGTGCCAACACTCGATACCCATTTGGCCATTGTTTTGAATGGATTTTATTACGATACGAAAAAATTACTTATTACGCTTCCAAATGGCATCATATATGGGAGTCTGGCAGAAGCCATAAAACAATATCCGGCCCTGGTGGAGGCGCATTTATCGAAATACATCACCACCGACGATAGCTATGTCACTCTAAACTCCGCAATGGCAAGAGATGGGGTGTTTTTGTATGTTCCAAAAAACAAATCGCTCGATAAGCCAATTCAAATAATCAATATCCTATTGGCAGACGAGGAACTCATGGTTCAGCCCCGTAACCTGTTTATTATGGAGCAAGGGAGTTCGGCTAAAATTGTTATTTGCGACCACACGCTAAACGATAATAAGTATTTAACAAATAGTGCCACAGAGGTCTATGTAGCCAGCGATGCAAACTTTGAGTGTTTCCGGATGCAAAACGAGCATAACGAAGCGGTACAGGTATCGCATACATTTATCCATCAGGAGGCTGGAAGCAATGTCCGCACAAATAATGTTACCCTGCATGGCGGTGTGGTTCGGAATAATTTATATGTGAACCTTGCCGGCGAGCATTGCGAAAATACTTCCTTGGGCTTGTTCTTAACCGATGGAACGCAACAGGTCGACAATTACACCTTTATTGACCATGCTACTCCCAATTGTAACAGCAACCAGCTTTACAAAGGAATCCTGGACAATAAATCAACCGGTTCTTTTACCGGTAAAATAATGGTCCGCAAGGATGCCCAAAAAACTATGGCATATCAGCGCAACAGCAATTTATTGCTTACCAGCGATGCTCATGCAAATGCCAAGCCCCAGCTCGAAATTTATGCCGACGATGTAAAGTGTACCCACGGTGCAACCATTGGCCAAATTGACGAAAATGCCTTGTTTTACTTGCGGTCACGGGGAATTAGTGAGCGCGAATCGCGGCTTCTTTTAATGTATGCTTTTGCATTCGAGGTTATCAAGCAAATTCAGGTAGAGCCTTTGCAAATCCGCATTGGAGATTTGGTCGAAAAACGCCTTCGGGGAGAATTATCGCGTTGTAATAATTGTGCCATGTATTGTAAATAATATTGTCCAAGCATTAAAAATGAGTTTAGATATTCAAAAAATTCGTTCCGATTTCCCTGTCCTGTCGCAAACAGTTTATGGAAAGCCTTTGGTATATTTTGATAACGGGGCTACTACCCAAAAGCCCCGGGTGGTTATCGATAAACTTACTAAGCTTTATACGGAACAGTATAGCAGTATTCACCGGGGGGTTCATTTTCTGAGTGAACAGGCAACTGAAATGTACGAAAATGCCCGAAAAACTGTTCAAACCTATATCAACGCTGAATATTCGCAAGAAATTATCTTTACCAGCGGAGCTACCGGATCAATTAATGCTGTTGCCTTTTCCTTCGGGGAAAAATATGTGAAAGAGAACGATGAAATTATTGTCTCCGGAATGGAACATCATTCCAACATTGTTCCCTGGCAAATGCTATGCGAACGTAAAAAAGCAAAGCTTAAGGTTATTCCTCTAAACGATACAGGTGAATTAATTATTGAAGAATACAAAAAACTGCTCAATCCCCGCACTAAAATAGTTGCTGTAAATCATGTCTCAAATGCCCTTGGGACGATAAATCCGGTAAAAGAAATTATTGAAATAGCCCACGCCGCCAATGTACCGGTTCTGATAGACGGAGCACAAGCCATTCAGCATATGAAGGTGGATGTAAAGGAGCTGGACTGCGATTTCTATGTCTTTTCGGGGCATAAGGTATATGGACCAACAGGCATAGGGGTTCTTTATGGCAAGCAGAAATTGTTATATAACATGCCTCCATATCAGGGTGGCGGTGATATGGTCGACTGCGTTACTTTTGAACAAACTACTTATAACGAATTGCCATTTAAGTTCGAAGCTGGTACCTCTAATTTTGTTTCAGCCATTGGTCTGGGAACTGCACTCGATTATCTTAATTCGCTCAACCTGGAAAAGATTGCCAGCTATGAGCATGAAATATTGGAATACGCTACCAAAAAACTTCAAAAAATTGAGGGACTTCGTATTTATGGAAACGCCCGGCAAAAAATTGCCATCCTTTCGTTTTTGGTAGACAATATTCATCCTTACGATATGGGCATGATCCTCGATAAAATGGGAATAGCTGTGCGCACTGGTACTCATTGCACCCAACCACTGATGGATCGTTTCGAGATTGAAGGAACTATTCGGGCCTCAATTGTCTTTTACAATACATTTGAAGAAATTGATAAGTTAGCAGAAGGAATTTTACGGGCAAAAACAATGCTTAGCTGACCCCATTAAAATGAATCATCCGTTTCTTTTATAATATTTTGCAGATTTAACAAAATATTATACTTTTGCATCGATTTTGTGATTTGCAGAAAATGATTTTCAGGGGACAAAAGTCCCCTGTTTTATTAGGTATATGATTGATAAGGCACATATAAATTATTTATTGTCCGAAGTTCTGGAGGATACGGATCTATTTCTGGTCGACCTTGCGGTTAAACCATCGAATAAAATTCAGATAGAAATAGACAGTATTAAAGGGATAAATATTGATGAGTGCGCTCAGGTAAGTGCATACATTGAATCGAAACTTAACCGGGACGTAGAGGATTACGAACTGGAAGTTTCATCTCCAGGTTTAGGGTCACCTCTAAAAGTGATTCAGCAATACCAAAAAAATATTGGCAAACAAGTATCTGTCGTTTTAAAAAATGGCATTAAATTGACCGGAAAATTACTTGAGGTTTCGCCAACTTCTTTTAAAGTGGAAACCCAGGAAAAAGAAAAGGTCGATGGAAAGAAAAAAGCCGAAAAATTGACTATAGTCAACGATTTAATTTATAGTGAAATAAAATTAACCAAAGTGGTTATTAGTTTTTAATGAGTCAAATAGTGGGAAAATGGAAAACCTCAGTTTAATCGACACATTCTCAGAGTTTAAAGAGCTTAAAAACATCGATAGGGCCACAATGATGAGTGTTCTCGAAGATGTATTTCGAAACATGTTGATTAAGAAATATGATACCGATAAAAACTTCGACATCATCATTAACATCGATAAAGGCGATTTTGAAATCTGGAGAAATAGAGAAATAGTTGCTGATGAAGATATTAGCGATCCTAACTTGCAAATACCTATTTCGGAAGCAATAAAAATAGACCCCGATTACGCAGTTGGAGAGGATGTTACAGATGAAGTAAAACTTGTTGATTTTGGCCGTCGTGCTATCTTAGCTCTTCGCCAAAACCTTACTTCCAGAATTATGGAACTGGAAAAAGGTAACATTTATGCAAAATATAAAGATCGGATTGGCGAAATTATTACCGGTGAAGTTTACCAGGTTTGGAAACGTGAAATTCTAATTTTGGACGACGACGGAAATGAGCTGATTCTTCCTAAAAACGAACAAATACCAACCGACCATTTTCGAAAAGGCGACAACCTGAGGGCCATTGTTTTACGGGTAGAAATGCGAAATAATAATCCTCTTATTGTACTTTCGCGTACCTCGCCAATTTTCCTCGAACGTTTATTCGAACTGGAAGTACCTGAGATTTTCGATGGACTTATTACCATCAAGAAAATTGTTCGTGTACCCGGCGAAAGAGCGAAAGTAGCTGTTGAATCGTACGACGAAAGAATTGACCCTGTAGGTGCTTGCGTTGGGATGAAAGGATCGAGAATACATGGTATCGTTCGCGAACTCCGGAACGAAAATATCGATGTAATTAACTTTACAAATAACAATCAGTTATTCATATCCCGTGCTCTAAGCCCTGCAAAAATATCATCTATCAAATTAAACGAAGCAGGAAAAAGAGCAGAAGTATACCTCAAACCAAATGAAGTATCGCTCGCAATTGGAAAAGGCGGGTTAAATATTAAACTTGCCAGTCAGCTTACCGGTTACGAAATTGATGTTTATCGCGAAACGGATGAGGAAGAAGAGGACGATGTAAACCTCGACGAATTCTCGGATGAAATTGAAGGCTGGATTATTGATGAATTTAAAGCCATTGGTTGTGACACTGCCAGAAGTGTATTACGCTTAAGTGCTGAAGAACTCATCAAAAGAACCGATTTAGAGGAAGAAACTATTCGGGAAGTTATAAAAATTCTACGTTCAGAATTTGAATAATTGCTTTGATATATATTAATTTAGCACCGCAATAATTTACAGGCTTTAATAAAACGTACAGGCTCAACATATGACAGATAAAAAAGAACTGAGACTCAGTAAGCTCGCCAGGGAGTTTAATGTAGGGATTTCTACCATCGTCGACTTTTTGAAAAAGAAAGGTCACGCCGTAGATTCAAACCCCAATACTAAAGTTGCTCCTGAGTTATACGACATACTGTCAAAAGAATACAGTTCCGACATCAATGCTAAAAAAGAATCGGAAAAAGTGAACCTGCGCTCACTTCGCGAGAAAAAGGAAACTATTGTCCTGGACGAAACCGATACCGAAACAGTAGAAGAAGATGAAGTAATTGAAAAGGAAATTCTTATTAAAGATACCAGTACCGGCAAGAAAGCTCCAATGATTATTGAGCCTAAACGCGAAACAAAAGAACCTGAGGTAAAAGTAGTTGGAAAAATCGATTTGGAAGCTTTAAAGCCAAAACCAAGACCTGTTGAGGTTCCTCCAATCGAAAAACCTCACGCCGAAAAACCTCCTGTTGAGAAACCTGCTGTTCCTAAACCTCATGTTCAGGAACCTCCAATTGAAAAACCAGGGATTCATAAGCCCCCTGTTCAGGAAACTCCGAAACCTAAAATACAAGAGCCGATTTTACCGAAAGTTGAAAAAGTTATTGAAGTGTCTCTGCCAGAGGTAAAACCTGCTGAAGTTACACCTGAGAAAGAAATCAAAGCGCCGGAAGCTGTCGTCTCCGAAGAAACACAAAAACCTGCCGAGCCTAAAGATAATGAAGTAATTACCGCAAGAGCCGAATTCGAATCTGACATCAGAGTAGTAGGAAGAATTGATCTGGATTCTATCAATCTCAGGACAAGACCTGCTAAGAAAACGAAGGAACAACGTGACGTAGAACGACGCGAAAAACATGTTCAGCATCACAAAACTCAGCATCCCGAAAGAAGAAAACCTGTTGAACAAAGGCCTGCGGCAGAAGCTGAAAAACCACCTGTTCAGAAAGGACCTGCTGAAAGTACCCAAAAACCTGTAGACCGTATTATTCGTGCGGAGTCTCAGCGTTTATCCGGCCCAACCGTGGTTGGTAGAATTAACCTGCCCTCCGACGATCGCAAAAAACCTGTTGCTTCATCGGATGTGTATGATGCCAAAAAGAAGAAGCGTAAACGTATACATAAGGATAACGAAAAAGTAGCTGTTCCTCCAAAAGAAGGTTCCGCACAAGCTCGTCCACCTCATACAGCTCAAAACAGGGCGAAACCAACTCCTGCAGGAGGAGGCGCCAATGCTGCGAATAAAAATAACAGAGCAAGAAGGCCTATTCGCCAGGAGGTTAACGAAGTTGACGTACAAAAACAAATAAAAGATACCCTCGCTCGCCTTACTTCAAAAGGAAAATCAAAAACTTCGAAGTACCGGAGAGAAAAACGTGATATCGCAAGCCACCGTGTTCAGGAAGAGTTAGAACAGACAGAACGCGACAAAAATATTTTAAAAGTTACTGAATTTGTTTCGGTAAACGAATTGGCTTCTATGATGGAAGTCCCTGTAACTGCAGTAATTTCTACCTGCATGAACATGGGCTTGTTCGTATCCATTAACCAGCGCCTCGATGCGGAGACCATGGCTATGGTAGCCGACGAATTCGATTTCAAAGTTGAGTTTATCAGTGTTGATGTTCAGGAAGCCATTAGAGTGGAAGAAGATAAACCTGAAGAACTGGAATTCCGCCCACCAATTGTTACTGTTATGGGTCACGTTGACCACGGTAAAACAAAATTACTCGACTACATTCGTAGTGCAAACGTAATTGCCGGCGAAGCAGGAGGTATTACACAGCACATTGGAGCTTATGCTGTGCAACTGGAAGATGGTCGGAAAATTACTTTCCTCGATACTCCTGGTCACGAAGCGTTTACTGCGATGCGTGCCCGTGGTGCTAAAATGACTGACATTGCTATTATTGTGGTAGCAGCCGATGATGGAGTTATGCCTCAAACAAAAGAGGCTATCAACCACGTATCAGCAGCTGGTGTACCTATAGTTTTTGCAATCAATAAAATAGATAAACCCGACGCCAATCCCGAAAAAATTAAAGAAGCCCTGGCTAATTTAAATTATCTGGTGGAAGACTGGGGTGGAAAATATCAATCACAGGAAATTTCGGCTAAAAGCGGATTAAACATTGAGCTTTTGCTCGAAAAAGTATTACTGGAAGCTGAACTTCTCGATTTAAAGGCAAACCCAAATAAACGCGCCTTTGGTACCGTTGTTGAATCGTCATTGGATCGTGGACGTGGATATATTGCCACCATCCTGGTACAAGGTGGAACATTGCGTACCGGGGATGCCATACTTGCCGGTAGCTACTACGGCCACATTAAGGCCATGTATAACGAACGGAACCAGAAAATTGATTCAGCCGGGCCGGCAATGCCTGTTTTAGTCCTTGGACTTGATGGGGCACCACAGGCAGGTGATATATTTAATGTTCTTGAAGATATAAAGGAAGCCAAAGACATTGCTGCAAAACGCGAAATGTTACAGCGCGAACAAGGACTTCGTACCAAGAAACATATTACACTTGACGAAATTGGCCGACGCATTGCTATTGGTAACTTCCAGGAATTGAATATAATTGTGAAAGGTGACGTGGACGGCTCTGTAGAAGCACTCTCCGACTCGCTCATTAAGCTTTCTACTCCTGAAATACAGGTGAATGTTATTCATAAAGCAGTTGGTCAGATTTCTGAATCGGACGTTGTATTAGCCACCGCATCCAATGCGATTATTGTTGGCTTCCAGGTACGTCCATCAGTCAATGCGCGGAAACTTGCCGAAAAAGAACAAATCGATATCCGCTTCTATTCCATTATATACGATGCAATTGAAGAGATCAGAGCAGCTATGGAAGGGATGCTTTCTCCTGAAATTAAGGAAGAAATTACCGGAACTGCCGAAATCAGAGAAGCCTTTAAAATTACGAAGGTGGGAACCGTTGCCGGTTGCTTCGTAAAAGAAGGAAAACTTGTTCGCTCCTCAAAAGTTCGCATCATTCGCGATGGTATTGTAATATATACAGGCAATTTAGGCTCCTTAAAACGTTTTAAAGAAGATGTAAAAGAGGTTCTAAATGGTTACGAATGCGGTTTGAATATTGCAAACTTCAACGATATCCAGGTTGGTGACCTCGTAGAAGGATTTACAGAATTTGAAGTGAAGAAAAAGCTTTAATCCCGATAGCTATCGGGAGTCGTAAGATATTAGTCGTAAGACAAACAAAAAAGCCAGGAAATCCTGGCTTTTTTGCGTTTGAAATATTCTATACTTACACCTTGGTAACAACAATCGTTTGAAACATGGCCAACCATCTGTTAAAAGGGGATAATACGAACTCGAACAAACGAAACGGCATGTACATCCAACCTGGTAAAAGCGATTTAAATGTGAGTCCTCCGGATACCAGATAGGCAAATGGAGTATGCAACTGTAACGACTCCTTTTTTAGTGATGGTACCAGGTTTACAAATTTGGCATAATCGCGCGAAAAAATTATCGATGGCAGCGCACCATTTGCCCCGGATAATGGACCGCTGGTTGGAAATCGCCAGTCAATTGCTTTTGGATCGAAGTTCTCATGATGAAAATTTTGGAAAATAAAACGCGCAAATTTTGTATTCGCTGGTTCAATCATAATAATCTTCCCTCCTGGCTGTAGTATTCGCTGCGCTTCGCGAAAGAATTGCTCGCAATTGGGAATATGGTGCAACACATCAATCATAAAGATTCCACTAACCGAATTATCCTCAAAAGGCATGGCTTCCCCCGAAAATGTCATATCACAGTGGGGAAAAGGAAGAATATCCGAAGTAATTATTCGCTCATCGAGCGATTTTAAAAACCCACCACCAGAACCAATTTCAATTACTTTCCCCGCCGATAGATGGTTCATTTGAGAAAGAAAAGTCTGGTACCAATGAATATAAAGTTTCTTTAAAAATTTCTTCCGTAAAATAATTTCCCGATGTTGCAGGGTCATTGCAGGTGCATCCAAATCACCCGTTTTCTTTTCTTTAAGGAACGCTAACATTTTCAATGGGATTAATTATTAACAGTTGACATTGGGGAACCATTGATTCAAAATTTAATTTCCTAATTTTTAGGAGCTAAAAGTTTTCACGACCTAAAATATAAAAAGGTTACCTCTTCTGAAAGGCAACCCTTTAATATTATTCAAACTGTATGTTAAAATAGAATTATTACCAATTTTTATTCAATGTTGTTTAGTAAAGATTTAGGCTTCGACTCGCTCAGCCTGACAAACTGGTACTAGTGTCACACTGAGCGGAGTCGAAGTGTGTACTAATTGCTCAATTACTAAACTAAACGACATTGTATTTTAATTATAAAAGGGTAAATTCAAACTATTACCCAATCATTTCCTGATATGCTTTAGCATCCAGCAGTTCAGCAATTTCTTCAGATTTTTCAAGTATCACTTTCACCATCCAGCCTTCGCCATATGGATCTTTATTCACTAATTCAGGAGCATCGGTAAGTTTAGGATTTACTTCTATTATTTTCCCGGAAACAGGCATAAACAGATCCGAAACAGTTTTCACTGCTTCTACGGTACCAAATACTTCTTCTTTTTCGAGTGTTTCGTCGAGCGTTTCAATTTCGATAAAAACGATATCGCCAAGTTCGGATTGGGCATAATCAGTAATGCCAATGTAGGCTTCGTTACCTTCAAGGCGAATCCATTCGTGATCCTTGGTAAACTTAAGGTTTTGCGGGATATTCATAGCAAGTATATTTAAATTTTATAAAGTCGGTTTTTAAAGCGCTCCAAAAGTAACCAAAATTATTCAATCGAAAAACTGCTATTGAACAAGTGTGAAACGAACGCTGAACCCAATATTGGTATTTGCCGTTGGATATGAATTGGATGTAAAGGGTTCATTTACGATCCGGTCGTAAAAAAACCGTAAGTTAAAGCTTTCGCTTAAGTTATAATCGGCAGCAAATTTAATGGTAACCACATTCTGTCCCTGAGCAGCCTGGGCCAGACCATCGAGTTTACGGATAACAACCTTATTATCGCGTATGGAAACATCGGCTGTAAGGTTCAGGTCGCTTTTAAACGGTCGTTGCGAATCTCCCGATTTTATAATAAACTGAACATCCTTAAACTTGTATCCCGAGCCTATAACAATATCGTTACTGCTTGTTTCCGTTAGCTGATAACTCGACAGGCTTAACACCACATTTCGGCTTTTCCGCAATTCAAATCGTGTTGTTAAATTGTTTTTCCAGGTAACATCCACATTAATAAGTGGGCCGAATTGCTCATTTATCGAAATAGAGTTTATTTCGCGTGCCGGCAGAAAATTATTCTGCAAGTCCCGGGCATTATTTAGATAATCTTCAACGTTGATGTATTCATCACGTGAAGCATCCAGATTCGAAATATAACTGCCAATATTATAGGTGGAACGATAGGAATGGTTGATATTAATACTCTTTGCAAATTTCTTCACCACTTCCAGCTTCGATAATCCATCAAATGTAATTCTCCAGTTTGGCCTAATATTCGAATAATTAGGAATAGCTTTCAGGGTAACTTTATCTACATCCATATTACCATAGGCAGCCAAAAACGAAGAAATTAATACCTGCTGGGCAGTTAAATTGTATCCATTTTTTAAGCCTCCCTCAATGGGAAGGTTATCGAAGTTATTTGGATCGTATTCCAAAGGATAATTGTTTTTTTGCTCTTGTGCGAGTCGTTGGACAATAGTAAACCGGTTCTCTTTAAACTTTTCAAATACCGCCGAGTAACTATAATCTTTGCGGGTAAGCTTCTCAAACGCACTCCCCAACGAGATAAACGACATGCTGAAATTTCCGTTTTCGATAAAGTTGTTTCCAACATCGCCTTCCGGAAATTCTCCAAACTCATTCACATTCCAATAAGAGCTCTCATTACGGGAAAACGTCCTGTTTACCGTTAATTCAATTTTTAAACCTGGCAAAGGTTCCAGATTAGCCCGACCATTGAATGTTACGTTATGGGTCATCAGGTAAGGTGAATTCAATGCGAAGCTGTTCGTTAGCCAATTATTATCCCTTGCCGTTTTTGCGAATTTCTTATCCTGGTAACCCAGAATAAATGGCAGCCCCGGGGCATACATCCCATTATAATTCTCCATCCCAAAAACATTGGTGCTGGGCTGGTAGCCGGGTAACATCGATCCCTGCGTTTGGGAGTAGGAAAATGATACATTTTTGGTCCCCAGTAACATTCGCGCCGTATTCTCAAAAATAAAAATCAGGGGATTTGGGCTTACCTCCACTGTACCTTCGACTACTACACGAACATTTGAAGCGCTGCTATCGGGAATAAAGTTGATCTTATTATCGGTAACCACTTCTGTTTTCCCTTTGATTTCCTTGTTATTTTGATCGAAAAATTTAACTACCACCTGATCAGTAGCTAATTTGTGCAAAATAACCCGCGGTTCAGTAGCCTTAAGAGTCA
This sequence comes from Bacteroidota bacterium, assembly GCA_020048915.1. Lineage (GTDB taxonomy): Bacteria > Bacteroidota > Bacteroidia > Bacteroidales > JAAUTT01 > JAAUTT01. Next base: position 25,854 of record JAIFLU010000095.1, read on the forward strand.
TATTCGCCCGTTCGAAGATAACCTTTTTTGTTTTCTTCTTTTTGGGGGCATTTTTATTCACTGGTTGTAATAACTTTTTAAAGTAAGGCACCTTATTATACAAGGTGGTAAGTGTAAACTGTCCGCTTAATTGCAAGGTGTTGGAGTTCTTGATATTATTACCAAGATCGAAGGTGGTTATTGGCGCAGCATCCCAACCATACGAAGCACTGTAGCGGACAGACGATGATGTCCAGTCGAGCAGCGGTATTTTATTTAATGGTAAGGTATAGGTGAGGTTTATGTCGTGAAAATATTGTGTTGTACGCCCAAATCGAAGAATATTGTTCCATACCGAATCTTTCCAAACCTGATACGAATCGCGGTATTGTTTATTCACCTCTCCCTGAGGCTCGTCAATCCGGGCAATATTGGAAGCCGTGAAATCGAGCTTAATGGAACGCGTTAAGTCGTAGCTTAATTCGTAATTTCTGTTCCACAAAAAATCTTTATTTACGGTAGGGGCAATTACGGATTCATAATTAATGTCGCGCAGAGTAATTTCGCGGTAGTTTCGGCTCATCTCCGTGCGAAAGCCCATATTGGTAGGACCCAGGTTAAAATTAAAGTCCTTTATTAGCCGCAAAAATTTATTACTCAACAGTTGGCTTTTTTGGAATGGTTGTATGGTTTTTGGCCGACCGGTAAAATTATACATAATGCCCCCATGGTAACGCTTATCGATGCTTCGCTGCGTTCGAATATTATGGCTAAAGGTTTCGTTAAAAGCATAATTTACCGACCAGTTCGAAATATCGTAAAAATGCGGAGTCCCCTCCTGTTTATTTATACGGACATTGGTAAAGTTTAAACTTCGGCGCATCACATAATCCCGCGCCTGATCAATAATTTTTTTGCGTTCTTCTTTTGAACCGGCATTATCGAGGGCAGCCTGGAGAGGAATGTCCGGATCGAGCGGATTGTATTCAGGGTCGGTGAACGATTCGGAATAACCAACGTACATAGGAATTTGTACTCCTGATTTTTCGGGGAAAAATTTTCCCAGTTCCAGGTTCGACGAAATATCGTAGGTATTAATTTCTTCCTTACTGCGTTCGTTCACTTTTTGATCGATGCTTCCGAAACCGGGTTTTAAGGTACTACCAGCCACACTCAATGTTCCAAGGTCTGCAAGTTTGGTGGTTATCCGCGCATTCGCAGCCCACCCCCCCTTTTCGTTGAAATCGGTTAACCGCAACTCATTCACCCAAACTTCGGCGCTTCTTGCAGCGCCTTGCTTGCCCGATTGATGGGGATATCGCACCCCGATCATTATGGTGCGAACATTGCTAAGGTTTGGATTTCCACAAATGTAATAGTTGTAATCTTCATTTTCAATTGTGTAAGGAAATACGGTAGTATAGGAAATGGCGGGGTTGGTACGCATCAGGTCGTTCCGTGCCTGCTTTATCCGTTGGAAATTTTCGAGGGCAAAGTCGATGCGGTTTGCTTCGGGCCACACTATTCTTCTCTGATCATCGTCTTTATTGGAATAATCACTTCTATGCGGAGTAAGCTTTAATGGAACTTCAATTTCATAGAAATTGTTCTTATAATCCGATCCCATGCGGATGAAAAGCGTTAGCTCGTCGTTCTCCAAATATTCCCCGGGAATTTGTTCGGCATGCACTTCCATTTGAAGACGTTTGTATTGCCTAACATCGAGGCCCATTGTTTTATAGGCGGCGCGGGCATCGCCATTGGGCAAATCACGCACTTTAAGTACCATCGATTGTTCGTTAAGCTGGGTAAGCTGGGGGTTTTGAGGGTCAATAATCCGGTCGATGCCCGGAGGTAACACATAATTTACCGGTTTTTTCCCTGCGTTTTCTTCAATATTCACGGAAGTGATTTCAAAGCTGGGATTTGTTTCTTCGGGAATAGAAACCCCTTCCCCACCCTGCCTGAATGACAGGTTATATTTTCGCCACTCTCCACGTACCAGTTCCAATTTTGCAAAGCGAAGGATCACAGAATCTTCAAACCCTTTCAGGAACATACGCATAAAGCGGATGGACTTAAAATCCTGAATGGCACCCACTACCCTTTCGGGATCGGTAATCGGAATCCGAAACTGATACCAACGAACCGGATATTGCTTGTCTCCATCGCCCCTGTCGAGGGTAGGATTAGCAGTAACAATATCGGTAATATAATTTTGCCCAACTTCCTTTAGTGCATCGCGCGATACATCCACAGAATATTGAAAATAGCTTTCGCCTTCGCTTATAGTATTGTCCCGGTTTATATCTTCAGCATTCGGAAGGCTGGAACCGGAAGGGCTATAATCCGAATTTGTCGTCTCCAGGGCTGGGGAGTTCGCTTCGTGACCATTATAACGTTTGTAGCGTTCCAGTATCCCAAGTTTTTCCTGGTCGTAGTCGCTCCCGCGGTAATAGTGAAAATCGTCCGATGAGGGATCTTTCAATACTATATCTAAGGAAGCACCATCGGTTACCTTATTTTTTAACGAATCGAGAAAAATCTGAAAAAAAGACTGTTCATCCGTATTGCTTAATCCATCTAAACCAACATCCTGGAATTTACGGCTATTCGGGTCGTTATCAAATGCATTGGTGAGCGATTGCGCCGTTGCATCGGGAACACGGCCCCATTTTGTGGAATCGACATTCTGAACAACAGCACTATTCGGAAACCCATTTTCGAAGCTTTTCCGCGAGTCTTTCAATACGTCTTCCGAAACATTTCCCAGGTTAAAATACAGCTTTCCTTTATTGGTAGTATTAACCGTATCTTCTACAAAGGGATCCATTAACCAAAACTCAATGAATTCGACATTGGCAGCTTCAAAATCGTTGGTCAATACTTCGCGCATAATACCGCCCCACCTGTCTTTTGGCTTTAACAGCTTTCCAAAAGCGTCCACGTTTAAATCGTAGTTATAGGGGCCGCGTTCCTTTGGGTAAAAAGCCACATTCAACACCGGAATATTGGATGGTAAGTTATTGGGGATATCTTTGTTTGTATAAATTTCTTTCTCGCTGATTTCGCGTACAAAATGACTGGTGGTTGCTTTTTTATCGTTCTTGATATGCGATGGGGTGGCCGAATTCTTTCGCAGAAACAGCGGGTCGATAACATACCATGCCAATTTTGCACGGTTAAAGCCATATTTTAGGTTATCGGTAAGGGCAGCCTCCGGAAACTGATCATCCTGTCCCTGCGGAGTACTTGATAACGACCAGGCCGGAAACGATTTCATTTCGTAAGATGTTTCGCTTCCTTCAAAATCGTCGATGTACGCAGTTCCAGCTTTATTGATCGCTTTGGAATGCCCGGGGATTAAATGGGCAAATTCCCCTTCGAATGTTATAGTTGAGGGTTCTTTTGTTTGGATTAACGGAAGCTTATCAATTAACGTGGTAAGCAACTGCGATTTAGTGGTATAAACGCCGTTTACCCCCCAAATGGTATTGGAAATTGGCTCGTCGCCAATATTCACCTTTTGAGTAAGGGGCCGCTCGGATAAATGTAGCACCGTAGCGCCTAATACAAAATTGTCGTTAAATTTATAATCCAGGTGGGTTCCAACCAATGTTTTCGTCTGCATATTAAACAACGAATTGCTTTCCAGGGCAATTTTAATAGGCGTTCCCGATTCGAGCAAACCCTGATTAATAATTTTTACCCGCCCAAGCATATAATCCACCGAATAATCGACATTTTCGGTGAGCTTCATTCCCCCAGCCGTAACCACAACCGATCCCTGCGGAACATTCATAGCATTGAGGGCAATCTCGGAACTCGAAGAAGACTGATACCTCCCCTTAATTTTAAATTTATTCCGCTCGGCTACTAATCGGGCTTTTGTTTGGGTAGAATCGTAAAGTTCCGTAAAAACATATTTTCGGAGTATTTGCGGATCTGTTATCTTTACTGTGTCAATCAAATATTTGCTTAGTGTACTCCCGAAAGGTTCGAGCGTAGGGAAAAATACGCGGCCATTGGATGGATAAATTGTAATCCCCTCCATATAATCGAATACCCCATCCGGGTATGGGTCGAGTTGACTGTTGACCTTGTCAAGTTTCAGTACTTTGATCAGAATTTGGTTTCCACTTTTCGGTTCGGGAATGTAGTTAATGGCATTCCCGGTTTTATCGTCCTGGTATAGAACCTGAAGTTCAAAATCTTCTTTATTTACCTGATAAGCGCCAAGTGCATAAACGTTCTTCATCATCAGTTTCCAGGTAGGCAGCTTTGGGGTAAGGTTAGTAGCCTTCAGAAGTTTGAGTACCAGAGCGCCGGGCGAAGGAACCCCGGATGTAGATAATTCACCGACCTGATAGGTTCTGCCCCGATAATTATATTCATAGGCTACAGCTAAAATTTCATCAGAGTTTAATGCTGTATTTAGCGAAATGTACCCAAGTTGGGCGTTATAGGTATATTCCCTATCGGTTAACAATCGGGCATTCTCAATTTTTTCGTAGTCTTGTCCCGAATTAAAATTCTGGTTACTGAGCGATGAAAGTTTGTTTACCACCTGACTAATGTCCCGAGCAGAATAATTATTTATAACCTCATCGTAGAGTTTGTTAATTTTGTTGTAGGGAAATTTGTCGGTTGAAATTGGTCCAAAGGCTGGGATCTTATTATAACTGTTACTTTCACCCAAATCCATAAAAGCCACCACATTCCGGTTTGTCTGGAAATTCCCCCTTACGCTGGTCACCCAAACTTCAATTTTAGTGATTGTAACAGATGAATTAATGGCAGGGAGGTTCGCCAAAGCTGTTTCGTAATTGTTCCTAAAATACTGGGCGAGAAAAAAGTGTTTATTGGCATCGTATTGGTCCACCGGTACGTCAAACTCTTCGAGCTGTGCGCCGCCTTTCACTTCAATACTGCTCGATTCCCCTTTTTGCTGCGAAAGAACAGTGGTCATATATAATTTACCAAACTGCATTTCGGTTTTTAACCCGAACAAGCTTTGGCTTCCGGTTATCAAAGAACCGGTAAGCGGCAATGAAACATTCCCCGCTTCAATCTTCTTAATTATTTCGTCTTCCTTACCATTATACTCCAGCTTTGTTTTATTTTCGAAATCGAACGTTGCTTCGGTATTATAATTCACTCCAAGCTTCATTTTATCGCCTATGGAGCCGGTAACATTCATCTGAATTTTCTCCTGAAAATCGAAGGTGGTATTTTTGCGAAGCCTTTCGCTGATATTTGGATTATTGGTTTTCGAAGTATTTACACCGAAAATAAGTTCGGCAGATCCCTGCGGAACAATATTGATCGTATTGGTGCCAAATATTTTATCGAATGCCTCGCTCCCTACATTGATACTTTTCATAAGCGGAGAGCGTCTTTCAACCGTTTCGCTTTTGCTTCGTTGTTTCCAGTAATCGCTCTTGGCACTTTGAAATTCGTACTTCTTATAGTCCGAAAGACTCATAGAATAAGGGGTACTGTAATTAAGCTGACCTATTTTCTCCGTAAACTTATATTCGTTCGTTTTAGGGTCATACTCCGTCGATCTGGTAATATTCGGGGGAGTTTGCAGAAATAAGAGCGGTTGCTTTACCGGTGCGGTAAAAGGAAGGCGGGAATCGGTAATATTATATCGTTTTTCGAGGAGGCTTTTTGTCTTTGATGTATCGCGTTTGACCGCTGCCAAAGAATCCGGAGGAGTCTGACTAAATCCATTGTTTAATGAGGACGCAACAAAAAGGAGAGCGAAAGTAAAAACCTTTACGTATATAACAATTTCCCTGTTCAATTCCAGTGTCAGAAAAGGTTTATAAATTTTTCAACGCTTGTTTTATCAAATCTTCCACGCGATTTAGTGTTCCTGACGAAAGTAATTTATCAAGAACCTTTTCGACGGCAGTCTTTTGAAAACCCAACATAACTAATGCATTTAACGCTTCGTCTTTCATTCTATTGTCTTTTAACAGGAATTTTTCTTCGCCGGTAAAATCCAATCCGATTTTATCTTTTAAATCGATAATTATTCGCTGGGCAGTTTTAATTCCTATGCCTTTAATGTTTTTTAATGCGTTAACATTGGCATCGGCAATCGCTTTCTGAATTTCATCAGGATTCATCGACGACAGCATCATTCGGGCAGTATTTGCCCCAACACCGGAAACCGTAATCAATAGGCGAAATATCTCCCTTTCCTTTTTAGAGAAAAAACCATACAGAACATGCGCATCCTCGCGAATTACCTGATGGATAAACAATTTACAATTCTCTTTAGCAGCTAGGCTGTTAAGTTCACTATAGGTAAAAAGAGAAAGTTGAATAAGGTAGCCCATCCCCCCTTCCTGCAATACTGCATTAGCAGGTGTTAGCTCTACCAGCTTGCCTTCGATAAATTCGTACATAAAGAAAGTGCCCTCAGTGTTTTAAGCAGCTAAAATACTAAAAAAACGGAAAGGATAAGAGTTTATGCTGATTTGAGACATAAAAAAGGCGGCAAATAGTAAATCGAACAAACATGACTGAATGAAATTGATTAGTTCTATTTTGACAGTTTAGATTTTCTCTTTTAAAATCCCGAATGGGATTTAATATGAATAACCCCGCATGAAATGCGGGAGGAGCTAAACACGAACTTTTCCACAACCACAAAGTGGTTGAATGTCTAAAGAAGATATTTTTCATCAAATTCTATTCCATGTTCAGTAAGTAAATCAATT
>JAIFLU010000235.1 GCA_020048915.1 Bacteroidota bacterium
TTTATATTGAATTAACCAGATATATTTTTATCCTCCATTGGAAACTTAAATTTACATCTTGAAAAAATAGGGGTTTTTCACGTTCGACTAATTACTCACCAAGATTTTGCTTTTTGGTGAATATTAAAGTGATAGCTAAAAATGAAAAAACCTGTAAATAATTTAATTTACAGGCTTTTAATTCGTTTTGGTTATTGATTTGCGGAGAGAGTGGGATTCGAACCCACGATACCCTTTTGGAGTATACACACTTTCCAGGCGTGCTCCTTCGACCACTCGGACATCTCTCCAGTATGCTTTTCCCTTTTTTATCGAGTTTCTTATAATAAAAAATGTCGTTTTAAAAAGGAATGCAAACTTACAAAAAAAATGACATCAATGTATGTCTGCTAAACTTATTTCTCCCCGCAAAGAGAGATTCATGTGCGCAACAATTTCCGAATAGCTGTATTCCCCGCCTAATAGATACATTAGCTTAGCAATAGCAGCTTCCACGGTTATATCGAAACCGCTGAGTACTCCTGCTCTTTTTAAATCTTTACTGGTAGAATATTTGCCCATTTCCACATGACCGGAGTTACATTGGGTGACATTCAAAACTATTACTCCTTTTTGGATTACTTTTTCGATTCTAGAGACAAACCAATCGTAATTAGGGGCATTGCCGTTTCCAAAGGTTTCGATAATGAGCCCACGTAAATTATCTATGTTTATTATAGCATCTACATAGTTTTCGCGCATCCCGGGGAAGATTTTCAAAATGGCAATATTTTTATTCAGTCGGGTATGAATTTTTAGTTTCTCATCTTTATCGGGATAGTGAATCGCCTGAAAATTATATTTTATATGAATGCCTGTTTGGGCCAGGGCAGGATAATTAAACGACTTGAAGGCATTAAAATTTTCGGCGCTGTTTTTGGTGGTACGATTGCCCCGAAACAAGCTATTTTCAAAGTAAACACAAACTTCGGGTACAATTGGTAAGCCCCCTTTTTCGGCTGCTGCAATTTCGATGGAAGTGATAAGGTTATCCTTACCATCGGTGCGAAGGTCGCTGATAGGAAGCTGGGAACCCGTCAGAATTACGGGTTTACTTAACCCTTCGAGCATAAAACTAAGAGCAGATGCCGTAAAGGCCATCGTGTCGGTGCCATGCAGGATCACAAACCCATGGTAGAAATCGAAATTGTCTTTTATGATTACAGCCAGTTGAACCCAAACATCCGAACTGATATTGGAGGAGTCGAGCGGAGGATCAAATTGGATGGCCGAAATTTTATGTCCCAGTTTTTTCAATTCAGGAACCTGATCTTCAATTTGGTTAAAGTTAAAAGGATCGAGTATGCCGGTTTCCGGATTCTTCATCATACCAATAGTTCCACCGGTATAAATAATCAAAATTGACTGGGGAGAATTCATGTTATTCACCTCTTTTTCCATGTTGTTTAAAAAGCATTAAAGCATTTTCGGTAGTAATACGCGCAACTTCTTCTGAAGGTATGCCTTGCAGATCGGCTATTTTTTGGCAAATATAGGGAATATAAGCACTTTCGTTTCGTTCTCCCCGCTTTGGAACCGGGGTTAAATAGGGAGCATCGGTTTCCAGAATGATCCTCTCAAGGGGAACGGTGGTAATTACTTCTCCCAGTTTTGAGTTTTTGTAGGTCAAAACACCGCCAATTCCTAAATAAAACCCTCGTTTTATAATCTCTTTGGCATGTTCTTTTGGCCCCGAAAATGCATGAAATACTCCTGTTAGCGGTGTGGAGCGATAATCGTCCAGCACCGAAATTATTTCCTGAAACGACTCCCTGCAATGGATTGCCACTGGTAAATCTTTTTGCAGGGCTATGTCGAGTTGATAGCGAAAAGCCTCTTTTTGCTCAGCCAGGTGTGTTTTATCCCAATATAAGTCAAGGCCAATCTCGCCAATCGCAACAAACGGGGAATTATCCAAATATTGAAAGATAGTATGTAACTCTGTCTGATAGTCTGCTTTTACGGAAGTGGGATGCATCCCAAGCATAGGAAAACAATTTGCAGGGTACTGATTGCAAATTTTTAGCATAGGTTCGACCGACCCTAAATCGATATTAGGAATGAAAAGGTATTTAACCCCATTATTTAGCGCCCTGTTTATGGTTTGAGGGAGATCATTTTCGAACTCGGGTAAATAAAGATGGGTGTGGGTATCGGCAAGTATCATAGAATTCAGTCGTAAGTATTAATCCCGAAAGCTATCGGGAGTATGTCTGAAGTAAATTTTTTAGGAAGTTTACCGTGACGTAAACAATACAAATGTAAATGAAAAAGAACTTTGGTTTAGCTTAATAACCGGTATACTTTACCGGGAAGACTTTTTATTAATCCCGAAAACTCCAGTTTTAGCAGCAAGGGAGAGACTTTGCTTACTGGCATATCGGCGCGGAGGCAGATGATATCGATCATTAAGTTGTTTTCTTCTTTCAGGATATTTACCAATTGCTGCTCTTCGTCCGTTAAATTCAAAAACAGACTTAATTGTTTAGGAGACTGTTGTTGTTTTTCGAAATCCCAACCCATTAGGTATTCCAAATCCTCAACGGTTTCGATCATGGCAGCCCGATTTGTTTTGATAAGCTTGTTGCACCCTTTGGACCATTCATCGTTAAAGCGGCCCGGAAAAGCAAAAACATCGCGGTTATAGGAGTTGGCCAAATCGGCAGTAATTAATGCTCCACCTTCAGGACCCGATTCAACTACTATGGTAGCATCTGCCATTCCTGCAATAATGCGGTTCCGTTTCACAAAGCTGTTTCTTTCGGGCTTGAAATCGCTTGTAAAATCGGTAACCAGAGCTCCGTCTTTCGTAATTTCCTTGGCGGTATTCCGGTGGGCCGATGGATAAATCATTGCCAGCCCATGTGCTAAAACAGCTACCGTTGGGATATTATTCTTGAGGGCGGCCCGATGTGCACAAATATCGATACCATATGCCAAGCCGCTTACAATTATTATATTTTGATGTCGTAGCGCTATATCGGCCACTAATTTCTGGCAGCATTCCTTGCCATAATCTGTGGCATTGCGTGTTCCAACTATACTGATAATTTTGTCCTGGTTAAAGTTCAGATTCCCTTTGCTGAAAAGGATAATAGGTGCGTCAGGGCATTGTTTTAAGCGAATAGGGTAATTTTCGTCGAGATAAAAATAATGGTTGATGTCGTAACGACTTATAAAATCGATTTCTTTCTCTGCATTTTCAAGGGTTTGGTGTTTGACAATTAAATCGGCAAGTGTTTCTCCAATACCAGGGATTTTGATAAGGGCTTTCTTTTTTTCCTTAAAAACGGCTTCGATACTTCCTGTGTAAGCAATTAGTTTTTTTGCCAGAATGCTTCCAACTCCAGGAATTTGACTAATACCAATTTTGTATTTGAGAAGAGTGTCGTCCATAAGGCGCAAAGAGACGATTAGTGAATGGCACTTAGTTCGAGCACTAATCGCTCCAATTCTTTTCTTTTCAATATAGAAATGCTGATGGGAGGGTATTTTGCAGCGCTTTGACCACTTCGCTTATAAATGATGAGAAATTTTTGAAGCCCCCATAACTTTTCGGTAATTTCAAATTTATGAAAATCGGTTTTAAGCATTTCCAGCGAATTCTGCTCACTTGAGAGTGGCCGTAGCGAATAGTAGCGAATTATAAGCTTGGAAGAGTTATTGTTAAAGTAAAAATAGTTGGCGTCGCGCAGATAGCTAAAGGTATATCCTGCCACAAACATGCCAGTGGCGATAAAGGCAAACACGGAGCGTTCTATCCCCAAAAATGGGGTATAGAACATTTCGAGTGTATATAGAAGTACTAAAAAGACGACGAGGATTACTAAAAATAAGAGTTTTTGAAGTTGAATACGTATGGAAGTTTTTTGAGTATCGATAATCATGATTGTTGCTTTCGTCTGTTGAGTTCAGTGGTTATTAGCCGCAACTCCCTTCCGGTTTGCCCCTTAACAGAGGTGTTTTCCTCGGCTCTACGGATAAGGTATGGTAGTACCTCTTTTACTGGTCCGTATGGAATATATTTCGACACATTGTATCCGGCATTGGCCAGGTTAAAACTTAAATGGTCACTCATTCCAAGCAATTGCGAAAAGAAAACACGTTTATCCCCCGGTTGGAGGTTATTTTGCCGCATCAAATTTACAAGATATTCGCAACTTTGCTCATTATGGGTACCGGAAAATAACGAAATGATATCGATATTTTCGATACAAAGCTTCTGAGCCTGATCGTAGCTGGCATCGCTGGCAGCTTTGTCAGGACAGATAGGGGATGGGTACCCTTTCTCGGCCGCCCTTTTCCGTTCGCGCTCCATATAGGCTCCGCGAACCAGCTTTACTCCCAGTTTATATCCTTCCTTGCGTGCATTCTGAATTAATTCCTTGAGAAAATCGACACGGTCCCAACGGTACATTTGAAGGGTTATAAAAACGATGGCATCCGATTTATTGTATTTTTTCATCAGGTCGATGGTGGTATCGTCCACAATTTTCAGGTAAGAGTGGTCTTCGGCATCAATAAGAAGTCGCACATTCGACAGAAATGCTTTTTTGCATAAAATGTCCAACCGGTTTTTAAAAGCTTCCAGCTCTTCATTTTCTTTGTTGTTTAGCTTTTCGCCTGAGCTTGCCTTTACAAGAAGTTCTTCGCTGGCCAATGCCGATGGCTTAAATACACTGAAGGAAATGTTTCTATTTTCGACTGCAAGATCGATCGATTGGGATATTTCCTTTAAAACATGTTGAAAGGCAGCTTCCGTTTCCTGACCTTCGGATGAATAATCGAGAATAGATGTTACACTATATTTCTCCAGTTTATTTGCCAGCGGGATACATTTATCCAGCGTTACACCTCCGCAAAACTGCCGGTAAATGGTTGGTTTTATGGCCCAGTCAACCGGGATATGAGTGGAATTGCAAAAATTAATAAAATGCTTTCCGGTTTTTACCAGCTTTGGCGAGGCTATCATACTGTATAACCAATATGCTTTTCTTAATTCGTTATTCGATCGGTAAGCAAATGCAACAGCAGTATCATTATAATTTATCATGGCTTTGAAGAAATGTTTCCTCAAAGGTAGAACTACAAGGTTGCTGAAACGATGAAATTCGTCAGGGGTAGAGTATGAAAGATGTCATGTTACGGGAAGATCGTTGCAAGTTTCATGTTACAAGGTACAGGTGTGATTTTGATATTTCAACCTGTATCCTGCATCATTATGGAACCTGCAACTATCTTCTTACTTTGAACCTGTAATTAAATATATTCCGGGTGATTGCTTGGATTCCTTAAAAAAGAAATTTACAACCGATATTTTATACTGGTAGGATTTGTTTGCCAAAACCGTTGTGTCGTAAATGCTTGTAATACTATAGTCGGCTTCATTTATCACTTCATCGTTCCGGTAAATTTTGTAGTACCAAATCTGGTTATCGGTTTTTGTTGTATCAGTTGGTTTCACCCATTCCAGTTTTATTTTTCGGGAATTAACAATGGTTTCTTTGAAATTTGTGACGGCATCGGGTGGGCCATGAACAACACCTTTGCGCTGAGCCAGCAACCAGTATGGAAGCGCGTTCTCATTCTTTGTATAATCCCAAACATTGTGTCCTACGCCTGGATATTCGGTGTACCGTATTTGTTTACCGCCATTATCTATAACTGCTTTATAAATATTTCGATCACCCTGCGGTAAAACAATATAGTCGTTCGATCCATGAAAAATCCAAAAAGGAATTTTTGCCAGAATAGGAGCTATTTCAGCATTACCGCTTCCACATTCTGAATAACCGGCCGTAAATAAAGTAGGATTTTTTTGTATAACGCCATAGGTACCAATTCCGCCCATGGAGGTGCCATGGATATAAATCCGGCTGGTATCCACATTTAATGCTTGTTTAACCAGATTAATCATTTGAAAAGTTTTTTGCATCATTGGACTGGCTCTTGGGTCCCAGCTATTTCCCCATCCGTTGGTTTCCTCAATGGGACATTTTGGAGTAAGCACAATACATGGATCGTTTGTTAAAAAAGGTTCATTATACCATCGCATGTTCCAGGTTGTGGTATCGCTATGTCCATGCAGAAATAGTATTAGCGGATATTTCTTTTGCGGGGTATACGAAGGGGGCACAAACACTCCGCACCGAAAGGTTTCCAGATACCAGTTTTTATATCCTTTTTGTACCGACATTTCATTCAGAACCTTATCGGCAGGATCTTGCTTTTCGCAATTAACTGTAAAAAGAGTAATAATTATAAGGAATGCAATTTTGGTCGTCATAAGGTATCTATTTGTAAGTTGATATAGATGCTATTATGATTTCCCGGGTTAGATATACCCTATGAAAAGATAATTGACTTCCTGTAATTAACTTTTCTGGTATAGAATTACTTAGGGGCAGATGTATTCAGATATCTATTTTATAGCAATTGGAGGAGAGTAGAAATTCCTGATCACTAGAATATAAAAAACCCCGAACTTTGGAAATTCGGGGTTTTCTTAACTGCTGTTAAAAATAAATTAAGAAGATTATTGTTTCGAATCTAAATGCCAGATTTTTTCAACCATGGTTTGCCAACCTTCAACAATTCCTTCCCCGAGAGCTCATTCAGAATAATCGCAGCCATCATATACCAGGCGCCTAAAGCACAAAATATCAGCACATAACCGGCAATAATATTCATTATCGGGAATCCAAAATGGCCTAAATCCAGAAGTATAAAACCCAACAGTAGGATTGTAAAGGTTATAGACATGGCAGAATGAATAAACAGCGACCCAATCCAGAATATAACTGTTAATAGAGTCCATGCAACTAAATACCAGCCAATATCTGTTCCGGACGAATTATAAACTCCAAGATGGTTTAAAATCCAGATAAAGCCAAGTCCCAGCCAAAATGCACCATAACTCGAAAAAACTGCAAAACCAAAATTGTTTCCTGTTTTTTGTTCCATAAGGCCGGCAATTAACTGAGCTAATCCGCCAAAAACAAAGCCCATAGCCACAACCGGCCCCATGCCACAAATGCCAATGTTATGAAATTGCAATAAAAGGGTTGTTAAGCCGAATCCGGCTAATCCGACTACTGCCGGGTTTCCTAATTTAATGTTGTTCATCGTATAAGTTTTTCTTTTTAAAATAGCGGGCAAAAATAATAATTTTATTTTACCGTCAGCTATTCATAGACGCGCTGTAAAGAAAAACGGATTAATGTTTAGGAGGTAAGAGGCAGTAAATCCTTTCTGGAAATTGGGATGGAGAGGTTCCCTATTATTATTGTATGCGATTGTTAAAATGCATAAAATGAGTTTATTGATTATTTTCCAATCCGTTTCATCATATTTTCGAAAATAAATGCATGAAACGGCATCATTAAATACCAATAAATCCGGCCATATAATCCTAAAGGGCGGAATGTTGCAGTTTGGTTTAGCCAATTATCTGCAACGGAGAATTCCAGCCAGGCCTCGCCAGGAAGCTTCATCTCGGCAAAGAGCAATAACCTCCCCGATTTTTTATCTGCCAGAATAACCCGCCAAAAATCCAATGCGTCCCCGGCATTTATCTCAGTTTTATTTGTCCGTCCCCTTCTCAGTCCAACCCCGCCCACCATTTTGTCCATAAAACCTCTGATTCCCCAAAGCCAATCTCCATAATACCAACCGGTGTCGCCACCAATTGCCCAAATATTTTCAATGGTCAATTTGGGGTTAGTAATTGCAGTTCTTCTGCTGTCCTTGTAACAACCATGCTGCGGCACCTGAATATGTGCCGATAAATGTGCGTCGAAATGACTGCTGATAACAGAGTCTTTCCAACTCGAAGCAATCTCATTCAGTTCAATTTTTGCAAATGCAAGGCGGATTGCTTCGGAATAACTTGTTGGTTCAACATTTAAAAGTTCAGGCAAAAGGTTCGTTTTACAAACAACCTCTACTTTCATGCTGTTTACCAAGTTTATAGCGAGTTTATACGATATGGCGGTAACAAAATAGAGCCAATATGAAGATAACCGGGGGGTCATAACCGGAATGGTAAGGATATACCGGGATAGTTTCCGGATTTTAGCAAATTGAAGCAGCATTTCTTTATAGGTCAATATATCGGGCCCTCCAATATCAAAACTCTTGTCGTATGTTTTTTCGTTAAACAGCGAGAGAGACAAGTATTGCAGTACATCGCGGATAGCAATTGGCTGCGATTTTGTTAATACCCATTTGGGAGTGAGCATTACCGGTAATTTCTCCACTAAATCCCTGATAATTTCAAAAGAGGCGCTTCCCGATCCAATAATTATTCCTGCCCGCAAGGTTGTAAAATGATAATTGCCCGACGACAAAATATCCTCGACATTTTTCCGCGATTTTAAATGCTTCGAAAGCTTTTCGTCATTTACGATTCCACTCAGATAAATCAAGTGTTTTATAGTTGTTTTTTCAATTGCTGTTTTAAAATTCTGAGCCGACTCAGCTTCCATTTCATCAAAATTATTCGACGATGAAGCCATAGAATGCACCAGATAATAAGTACCTTCAATATCCGAAGGAATATTTTTCAATGTTTCGGGTTGAAGGATATCCATTTCAATAACTTCAATATTTGATTTGAAGCTTTCGTCGACTTTAAACCGGCCTTTATCCCTGACGGCGCAAACAACATAGTGATTTTGCGCGATGAGCTTTGGTAACAAACGCTTTCCTATATATCCATTTGCCCCGGTTAATAGAATTTTCATGTTTGAGTTTATAAAACGTATTGTATGTATTCTATTAACAACATTTTTTGGCTAAAGTTATACCAGCTGAGAAAAGCCAATACAGCATAAGGAAATTGAAAAAAGTAAAACCTGCATTACCTTATATTTAAAGTTTCTTTTCTCTAAACCACAAACTTCATGTGGTTTTGCATAAAAAGCTACTCCATTAAATCAAAATGATACGTTTCCCCGGCCGTTGTTTTCCATTCATAAAGGTTTCCCGAAGGGATTTTCAAGTCGGGAAGCCTGGAGTTTGAGTTATTGATAAAGTCAACCGAAGCAGGGATTGTCAATAATGGATTGCTGCTTAGGGTTGAAGCTTCCTTCAGGGGCGTTTCCCGGCATTTCATTTTTTCGGAGGTTTTAATTCGGCAGCTACCACCTAACCGGGAATAGACAGATAGTTTCCGAATACGTCCATTGTCCCATTTTAAGTCGACAACAAATCCTCCCCGGGCTACTAACCCGTTCACTTCTCCAGATGGCCATGCAGCCGGTAAGGCTGGTAAAATATGAATATATCCTTCGTGACTTTGAATGAGCATTTCGGCTATCCCGGCGGTGAATCCGAAATTACCATCGATTTGGAAAGGAGGGTGCGCATCAAATAAATTTTTGTATAAACCACCACCGGAATATTTGACTTCTCCAAAATCTACCGGTTTAAACAAATTACGGATGATGGCGTATGCATGATCTCCATCGAGCAACCGTGCCCATAAATTAATTTTCCAACCCATCGACCAGCCGGTGGCTTCATCGCCGCGTAATAGTAAGGTGTTTTTTGCTGCCTGAAATAACTCCGGTTTTTCAGCTGTAATTTGATTTCCGGGGTATAATCCGTAAAGATGCGACATATGCCGGTGTTTGGGCTCCGGTTCAGCATAGTCCTGTTGCCATTCCTGAATTTGTCCTTTTGCACCAATCTGGTAGGGAGCAAGTTTTGCCAATTTGTGGCTAAGTTCTGCTATCAATTCTTTGTCGGTTTTCAATAGTTTAGCAGCTTCAAGAGTGCGTGTAAAAAGCTCCCTGACAATTGCCATATCCATAGTTGGACCAGCGCTAATCTGCGCTTTTTCTCCCTTGGTATTATAAAAAGAATTTTCCGGTGAATTATTGGCTGCAGTTACCAGGTTGCCTTGTTTGTCTTCGATCAGCCAATCGGAGTAAAACATGGCAGCTCCACGCATGAGGGGATAAGCTTCATTTTTCAGAAAATTCAAATCTCCCGAGAATTGGTAATGTTCCCACATATGACTCAGCAACCAGCCGGCTGCCATATTCCAAAAGGATGCCCCAGGGCTGCCATCGTTTGGAAATGTTTCGCGCCATATTGATACATTATGATGGGCAACCCAGCCTCGGTTATTATACATCCGTTTTGCCGTTTCACTTCCTGTTATGGCACTTTCTTTAATCAACCGGAACAAAGGTTCATGGCATTCGGCCAAATTGGTTATTTCTGCCGGCCAGTAATTCATTTCGGTATTTATGTTTATGGTATACGCACCATTCCAGGGGGGAATAACCATATCGTTCCAGATTCCTTGCAGGTTAAGGGGCTGCCCTCCTTTCCTGGAACCCGATATCATCAAATACCGGCCATATTGAAAAAGTAATTCTACCAGATCGGGATCGTTGTTTTGGGCAAATGCAATTATTCGTCGGTCAGTTGGAAGCGTATCGTATTTTACAGGGCTTTTAATATCTAAAGAAACCCGGTCGAAAAGTCCCTTGTAATCATCCTGGTGTGCTTTTTTCAAATCGGCATAGGTTTTTTGGGTCGCTTTATTTAGGATGCCTGTTACAAGTTTTCCCGGATTGCGGCCTTCTTTGGATGGACTTTTATCAAACCCGTTAAAGCTGGTAGCCGTTGATAGCATAAATACAACTTCGCTGCTATTCTTTATATGCAGCGATTGGTTGGCAGCGGAAATTTCCCCATCCTTTAGACGGGCATTCAGCTTAGATTCGAAAAAAGTACCTAATCCGTTTATTTCTTCTGCATACAATGTTTGCTTGTCGAATTTTCGTTTTCCTGAGGCCGTAAACAATTCAGGATGTTTGTATTGATTTCCCCAACCTTCAATTTGCTCCAGCGTCCGGCGTGAGCTATATCCCGGAGCCTGCCCCTTCATTACCAAATCGTTATTTTCGATTGAAAAGGTTGCCGTAGGGTGAACTGAGGCGAAAGTGGCCCGGATATTCAAAACTGGCTTGGAGGCGGTAAATTTAACTACGATAACACTATCAGGATGCGAAGCAAATAGCTCCCGGATATATTTTACACCATTGTATTCGTAAGAAATCCGTAGGATAGAATTTTCAATATCCAGCTCCCGACGATAAGAAGTCACATTATCAGGATGCTCCATTTTAAAAAACAGATCTCCCACAGGTTGGTAATTTGCATGAAGCCTTCCCAGCCAGTTTTTTCGAATATATTCATCCGCTTCGGCATTCTTTTCATCCTGCAAGAGTCCCATTACCTTTTTAAAATCATTGGTAATATCCACATTCTTGTAGCTCAATTCCGGTTCGCCACTATATAAAGTATTCTCGTTTAACTGCAAATGTTCTTCTGAAATTCCTCCAAAAACCATTGCTCCCAGGCTTCCATTTCCCAATGGCAATGCTTCGTTCCAGTTAGAGGCAGGTTGATCGTA
This sequence comes from Bacteroidota bacterium, assembly GCA_020048915.1. Classification (GTDB taxonomy): domain Bacteria; phylum Bacteroidota; class Bacteroidia; order Bacteroidales; family JAAUTT01; genus JAAUTT01. Next base: position 11,471 of record JAIFLU010000235.1, read on the forward strand.
CCAAAGAAATAGCTTTGATTTCCCGGATTCCATGTTACTTTCGGAACCTAAAAAGACAAAAGAAACAAGTAAAATAATCCAGGGAGAACTTTTTTGCATCATGGTAAATATATTTTAGGCAGTTAGATAGGTTTAACTAGCAATCCTTTAAAATTAAAGGAATTCCGAAGGTAATAGGTATTTCGCTAAATTTCAATACTAAACAGAGTGCTTTGAAAAGGAAGGTTGTATAAGAGGATGAAGTGAATTTGTATTCGGTTCGTAGTATTACAAACACTTGCTGGACTGGCACAAAAATTACGTCAGTTCGATATTGACAGCCAATTGTCACTTTTTTGGGAGCAAAAAAGTAACCCAAAAACTCTTTGACGGCGCGAACGCGGTCCGTCTCGTTCCTCGACTCCCCTTGATCGGC
>JAIFLU010000041.1 GCA_020048915.1 Bacteroidota bacterium
TTTTGTTTTCATTCAATCTGAAAAGAATTTTACCTTCAAATTATTCAGCAATTCGGGGATTTTAATTAACAGCAGTATAACTAATGCAGGCCAATTAATAAAGTTAGATATATCAAACCTACTACCCGGAATACATTTATTGATTATTGAAATTGACGGAATTAGCTGTTACCGAAAAATAATTAAATTCTGACAGTAACAGGTCAATCTTAGTTTAACGGAAATATATAATGTAACATTCTTTTAAACCGAGATTGACCTGACGAATATAATTTAAATGGATATATTTACGGAACAACATCTAAACGTAGAATTTCCGAGTTGGAAAAACTGATCCTTTTATTACAAAATATTGATTACTAAGATATTTTTGCTTAAGCTCGCAGTACTTAGTATAAAGATAAAACGGATCAAATTTAACACATGAATTCAATCTAGGCATCACTTTATAATTAATTATTGGGTTTTCTATAAAACTCACCTGAACTTGGTAAATCAACTACTGTAACGGTTTGATTTGCTGAATTGCTACAATTATTCAAATCAGTTACAATAACTATATAATTAAGTGTGTTGACCGGACTAACACTAATTATGGCAGTGTTCTGGCCACTTGACCACGAGTAATTATTCCCTCCGGAGGCTGTTAAGGTGATAGAATGACTTCTGCAAATAGTCCCATCATTATCAGATGCACCGGAAGTTTCAGCCACTGCAATGGTTGCAGCAGGCAGCGCATTAACAGTCAAACTTTGACTGGTAGAAGCGATGCATCCGCTGGCATTGGTCACAGTTACAGTATATGTCCCGACAATATTTTTAGAAATTGCTGCCGTAGTTTCGCCTGATGACCAGGCGTAACCCGTTCCACCTGAGGCTGTCAATGTAGCAGAAGCACCTGAACAGAGGATACCATCGTTATTGGTGGTTCCTGAAGTTTCAGTAATAGCTATTGCTGCACTTGGAGGGTTATTTACAGTTAAGGTAGCCAAACCATTTGAAGTCGCAGCAGGTGTGCAAGCATTACTGACCACACACCTATATTTGTTCCCATTCATCGCAAATGTAGGGTTGGTAACAGTTAGTGTGGCAGTGGCAGAACCTCCATATGTCGCACTATTGGTGACATTATTCCAGGAAGAAACAAATTCCTGCCATTGGTAGGTGAGGCCTGAACCTGTTGCCGAAACGGAAAAATTTGCTGTTCCAGTTCCCGCACATGCAGCAGCAGGGTTTGCCGGTTGACTTGTAATTGATGGCGCTGTACCCCAGGTTATTAACCTGGTAGCAGTACTATTTCCACATCCACTTGTTCCTGCTAATGATAAAGTTGCTGTAATTGATCCGGAAGAAGTTGAAGGAGTGAAGGTGGCCAGCGCCGGATCCGGGTTTTGAACCCATGTTCCACCAGTACCTGTCCATGTAGGTGTGCCAGAATAGGATCCGGATGCGCTAGCTCCGGTCATTGAGATTCCGGTAGCTCCTGAACATGAAAGAATATCTGAACCGGCTGATGCAACTGGCATCGGATTTATGGTAACATCCGCAGTTGCTATTTGAGAGCAATTGTTCCCATCGGTAACAGTTAAAGTATATGTCCCTGAATTTATTGCAGCAGCATTCGAAATTGTTGGATTTTGCGTTGTAGTTGAATAGGTATTTGGGCCACTCCACGAATAGCTCAATGTAGCAACCCCCGTTCCACTCCCCGTTAAATTAAGCGTTTGTCCTGAACATAAGGGACTATTACTTCCTGCTGTAGCGGTTGGTGGAGTATTCATAGCAATAGGATAATTGGAAGAAGTTGCTCCCGTTCCACATCCTACACCTTTCACTGTAAGGTTACCTATGGTTGCTGTAGTTGAAAAATCAATTGAAATTGAATTCCCAACAGTCGAAACTCCTGTGGCATTAATGACACTTCCATCAGCATGATTGGTTGCTCCTGTTCCGGAATACATCCAAAGATAGCTGGTTGCATTTGTTATTGCGGGTACGGTATAGTTATTATTATAACTTCCCTTACAAACCGGAGAAGCTCCCGTTATTGAACCAGCGGCTCCAACTGCACCTGCCGAAGAAACTGTAACTGGGAAATTTGCCGAAATAGTTCCACCCCCACATGCATTCGTTCCCCTTACCGTAATATTACCTGACGAAGTTCCAAAGTTTACGGTGATGCTGTTTGTATTTGTACCTGAAGCAATTGTTGCTCCTGTTGGAAGTGTCCAAACATATCCTGTTGCATTGGTAATTGCAGGAACACTATACCCCACACCTGATGAACTATTGCATACAGAAATTGATCCCGAAATTGTTCCGGCACCATATGGTAATGGATTAACTATAGAACTACTGGTAGTGGAACAATTGGAAGAATTGGTTGCTATAACATCAACTGATTGGCCATTGCCTAATGTGGATGTAGTATATGTGTTTGCTGCACTATTTTGAACAGTGGTTCCATTTACTCTGAAATTATAGCTGGTTAATCCACTGGAAGCCGTAAAAATTAAAGTATTTCCTGTTCCTCCCGGGCAGGTTGAATTCAGTAATACCGTTGGCGATGGACTAACTGTAACCTTAGTATCAATATTTCCTACCAGAGAACCGGGCACCCCACCTGCTGTTACAGAAGTTAATGTATAAGTGGTGGTAGTTGTCGGAGAAACAGTAATATTGTAAGGGCTTGTATTAATACTGGGCGAAGTAATTGTTGATGCTCCGGCAATATACGTAATTACCCAAGGTCCAGATCCTGTTAGCGCTACAACTATATCAGCAGTAGATCCGCTACAGAGGTTAAAATCTGAATTGGTAATAGTTGCTGTACCCGAAATTATTGGAGATACTGAGGCTAATGTAAAATACCGATAATTATCCATATTTACAGAGGATGTTGTGGTAACTTTTCCTGAAGTGGAAGTTCCGGCTACAGATACATTACCCCCAACAACTTCCCATTTGGATGTTGTAGAATTCCATCCTACAACTCTTAAATTATTTATATTTGAAACAGCACTGGCAACATCGCTTGATCCATCGAGATAGAAACTCAACGATGTTTTTGCTCCGGAAGGTCCCTGTATATCCCAATATTCTGTTTTACAAACCTGACTGATTGGAGCTCCAAAATTGGTGGCATCATAACCAGCCGAAGAGGGGTTTGCATAATGATATGTCGCATTCCAATCCTGTATTCCGCTTGTTCCGCTTATGTTCACTAATTGAGCGGCTCCTAAATTGCCATTATTATCCCCAATAGGGAAAGTAAAACTATTACTATTCATTAATTCTTTAGTAAGAGTTCCATTAACAAATGAGGTTGATAAGCCAATTATAGGCGTTACATCCGCATTATATTTAATTCTTAGTGTGTTGCCATTTGTGTTAACTAAGCCATTTGTAAGTTTTAGCTGGTTGGTAATTTCAATATCATTTAATAAGCTAAGTCCATTGTTATTTTTTATTTCTAGAATATTGAAAGAATTAGATCCCGTAAATGAGCCTTGAATTTGTTGGGTCAGCGCACCAGCAAATACAACGGCTGCTCCGGAACCGTTTCCTGCAATAAAGTTGCCGGCAGTTCTTATTAAATTTCCTTCCAGGGTAATTTTCTTATTATTAATGTTAATAACATTAAAACTTGCCCCTCCATTAATAGTAATACTTCCATACAAATGAAAGTCATTATTAGGAAGTCGTTTATCTCCTATACCCGAGAATATTACATTATTAAGATCAATGATGTTTCCAAGTGCATCATAACTGCTGGAGCCTCCATATTCAATTGTACCTCCTATAGCAGAAAAGAAATTGTCATAATTTCCTGCAGGTAAATCGCCTTGTTCAAGGTAAATTAATCCATTGCCATTAATAATACCGAGTCGATGGCCATAAGTGGAATATAATTTAAGCTTTCCGAAAATTTCGGTTGAATACCCCGACAAATAGTTTTGAGTTACATCAACAGTATGCCCTACATTAATTCTAGCGATAGCTCCTCTTGGACCTCCGGTAATTGTTGGATCCCAAATTGGCTCATTTACCCAATCTCCTGATGTAGTTGTTTGATATAGTGGTACGGTATTAGGTATGGCAGGATTTGTTCCGGCAGTATAGTCACCGCTAATATCCGAATCATTCGCGCCGGTGAAAGGGAAATTGAGTTCAAAATTAGTCGTATTAATAGTGCCAAATGGCTTATTCCAGTTACCAGTCCCATCATTTAATAACCTGGCAGAAATATAATCATTAATGGTATTTGAACCGGTTACTTTTACATCAGATGCTATGAACTTCATAATCGCAGTTGCAGATAAGCCAGACACCCCATTTGTCTTAAGCGACCAATAATATTGTAAAACATTATTAGGGTCTAAAACACTGGGTTGATATTCGTTTGCAGGTTTTACAGTAATACTGCCGGTACTATTGCCATTTGCGGAAATTGAGATAGTTACCGGAGTATATTTTCCGGTTGAACCCATAGGGAAAATAAATGGGGTTCCGCTTGCTCCAGCAGGAAAAACTTTACGAACACCATAATCGGAAAACGAAATATTGGTTTGAATCATATTGGTTTTAGAGAAAGGCGATGCTTGCTCAATTGTTGCATTCACTCCCAAATCCAAAAGGTTTTTACCAATATTGAGGATGCCATTTTGCATTTTAAGAGAATTGGTAATCTTTAACAAGTTTCCTACCGGGATATCAACACCGTTAATGTTATTTATACTGAGCTTGCCAAATGTGCCATTCCCGGTCAATATCTGGTTCTGAGTGCCATTCAATAGTATTCCGTCTCCACTTCCTCCATAAATATGAGTAGCGTCGTTTTGACAATCGCCTTTTACATTAATGGTATTGTTGTTATCAGTAAGTGTACCGGCGTTAAGGGCCAAATTATTTGTAATATTGAGTTGTGTAGTTCCTGCAGTTAATATTAAATTGTTTGCAGATGTTTTGATAAGGTTATAAAAATTGGTGTTTCCTGCAATGGTTTGACTTGCCGAGGAACCACTAAAGTAAGTCGTATTGCCTTTGGGCAAAAAGGTTCCACTATTTATCAAATTCCCGTTGATAATCAGATCTAACCCATTTGCGTCGAATATTGCATTGGCATCAATCTGCAGAAGATTGGAAACAGTTGCAGGAACAATTTGAAGTTGCGCCGTTGGATTGTTTGTACTTGCATTATTTACCCGAATGTTTGGAATGGCAGTTTCGGAATAGATGCCAATAACCTGATTTGCGGGTGTTGAAGAATAGCCAATGTGAATAATGCCTGCTGTATTAGTATTGCTGGTTGATGGATTAAGATAAAGCGCAGCAATTGAAGGATTAATTTGCTGGCGTGCAATATAAAGATTTCCTCCGGTCATATCAAAGGAACTTCCGGTATTTAGGACTTCGAAAACGCCTCTTGCTCCGGTAGGTGCAGAAAATTGACCAACAATTACATTTCCTCCGGATTGATTATATTTTAAGATACCTACGTTGGAAGTTAAACTTCGACGAATTTGGCTACCAACTGTTAATGTTCCGCTTGAAATAACAAGGTTGGCATTGCCGGAAGCTGAATATTCAATTAAATTGTCGCCACCACTCATATCTAATGAACCTCCGCTTAGATTTAAGAGACCGTCAAGTCCAATTCCTGAATTTCCTTTTGCGGCAGCATTTCCTTGTTTTAATTCTAATCCGGCAGTTGAAGGAATTTCAAAATTATCATTTCCACTGGTTAAGTTTAGAATTCTGGCTGCATTAGGGTTGTTGTAAATAAATGTTCCATTATTTAATTGTAAGGCTTTTGCAACCCCAATTCCGGAAGTTGGTCCATTCAGTATGAAATCACTGTTAAACTGAGCATTTGTGGCAATGGAAGTTCCTTTATTTACAACAATTCTATAAAGATTAGGTATTGCTCCTGATAGTACATTGAAAGTCATATTATTTGAGCCATCCAGAAAGAGGGATACCCGGTCCTGATTGGCGGCTGTCCATAATTGAAGCCCGCTTCCTGCCGAAGTTGTGTTTTGAATAATATTTCCCGAAACGTGTAATTCATGATTAATCGGCGTTGTACCTGGTGCATTTATATGAATAGTGCCGCCGTTGTTATTCATTTTGAGATCACCATTAACAATTATTTTTCGTGCCGTTCCGGAATTAGGATATACTAATCGGCAACCACCGCCACTATTATTTCCTCCAGAGTTGCTTTCAAACATTACCAGATTACGGCCAACGGTAATATTACCGGTTGCCCCGTTGGGGAGCAGCAGGTTAAGGTCCCCCAATAATTCAACATTTCCTGTTGTAACAATATCATTAGCAAAGGTGAAATTTATATCGTTGCTTCCCCAACCATCATTTGAAATATACAAATTAGGAAACAAAGGGGCGGTTTTTGTAACAATTCTATTATCTGTAAAGTTTTCGTAAATAACATAGGAAGAATCTTCCCTTGCAAAATCTCCAATATCCATTATTGTATAATCAGGATCGCTGTTTCGGTTCCAAAATAAGCCTTCGCCCTTAACCAATTTAGCAATTAATACTCCCGATGTTCCAACCGCATTAATACACAACGTTGGTCTGAATTGAAAATTAGACCGATAGACGCGTGGAACAGGATTCCCTAAACCATCGGTCATCTTAGTGAATACAACCTCAGCTACCTGACGGGTGTCATTAAGGAATATTCCATGAGGCTGGCCTCTGAGTGCAGCTCCTCTATTAGTGTCGGTCCAAGGAATCCATCCGATAACAGCAACGTCGCCATTTCCTGGAACAGCTCCTGCCACAGGTTGGCGACTATCGTGAGGTTCGTATATTGGGTTTAGTTTGTCACTTCTGGTCCAGGTATTGGTATTATCCCAAGGTGCTTGTTGCTGATCGTCCCGGGTGTAATAAATATAGACACTGCCACTAAAACGATTTGCTACGCCAGCTGTATAGTTGGCATTTTCCAGAGGGACACCGGCAATAGCTGGACTAAACAACCCATTTGTGCTGGTTCCGTTTATTGTAATTGCCCGGGTATTGGTTGTACCTATTGTTTTGATAATATCATTATCAGTTAATAGTTCGTTCGATCGGGTGTAAGGATTTACATCGAGTACCTTCCCTGGAACATATGTTGCTTCATTTGCAGCTCCTGTAGGTAAATCAAGATTAGCTATGGTGGTTTGATTTCTGTAGTAAAAACGATATGCAACCTTAGGTAGTGAGGTAAAACCTGAATGACTTACCCTCCAATAGTGTTGCAGAACTTCCCCTCCTGTTAAATTGGTTGTTTGTAAAGAACCCATAATTGGACGGATAGTTACATAGCCATCGTCACTGAAGTTGTTCACAACCATTTGAGCAGGCCTGAAATACAATGTGGTGCCGGCATTAGGAGTAAAACCAATGGGGAATGTTAATGGCCCCGTATTGTTAATCATATTTGGCTGATTCTCGGTGGAACTATTTGCCTTAATTTTTAAAGTTAAACCTCCGTCGCTGGCTTTTCCATTGGTATATATTAAAGAATTTGCAGTATAATTATTGTTTGCCACTTTAAGGTAACTCGAAGTGGATGTATTTTCGAAAAGCCCGGTTTCCATATTCCACATGTCGTCCACCTTTAAGTTGTATCCTTTCAGGTAGATAAGCCCTTTAAGATATTCCATGCGCTCGATGTAAACATCACTCGTAAGTGTAATTTTTGTTGGCGGAGTAACATTCATCTGTACATTACCAAAAATAGCATTTTGAGTGGTTGTAATAGTTAAGGCCGGATTGTCGGCAAATTGTATCTGAGCTTTACTGGGTGTTGTTCCCGAATACCATGTTCCCATCCGGTCGTTATTCACAATACTTCCCCAGGTGCGAATTGTATACATTCCCTGATTTAATGTTCCCGATAACACAGATGCATTGCCATTAATATCCAGGGCAATTGATTCACTTAGTCTAGCAGCCGAGGAAGCAGAACGAAGCTCATACCCATGGGTTCGGTTAATCTCAAAATTACCTACTTCCAATTCCGAAGTTGCATTTCCCCAGTAAATTGTATCAATACCAGAGGTGCCTGCTGTTTGATTAAAATGAGTTGTATTTGTATAGGTTGGCTGATTTGCTATTGAGTTGTAGGGTGAAGTCCCGCCAAAAAAAGGAATATATTGAACTCCGTTTTCTATATAAAATGAGCCACCTATAAATACATCATTCACATTGGTTGCGCTTGTTACAGGTTTGAAACTTATTGCGGGGTAACTTGCACCGCCAGATTCTTTCCCCCAAATCTTGAAATCATTTAAAACAATTAATGGCTGAGCAGCAAGATTTATATCGGTTGGTCCGACATTAGAACCAGGTTCTAATGAAAAATTACGAGCAACTGTAGTCGAATTTTTGAAATGCAGGTTCCAAAAAGGTGCCCTTGATGTTATCAGGAAATTTTGTGCTGAATTATTTGTTTCGCAAATTACCGTACCTCCGGTTACTTTCACGTTTTCAGGATCGGAATTAATAAAGATACTTCCTTTTCCATTCGATGTAAATATATGGAGAGTTCCCCCGGACATATTAAATACACTGCTCGGATATGTGAGGCAAAAAACATAAAAATCGGTGTTTGTAGTTCCTCCGAGTAAATTTACAGTTCCGTCTGTCTGAACAAACCCGCCAATATTTGAAGCTCCAAGTTCTGAGGTTCTTAATTGATTAATATTAACTGTTCCTCCATTTACATATAAAGTTCCATTATTTCGAAGGGTAATTCCACTGTTTATTTTTGCTTCAAGTGTACCTGAGTTGATTTTAATTTTACCATAAGGTACAATTGCTGTTCCTGTATTTTTGGCTACAAATCCGCCATCAACTAATAATTGTGCCGCTTCTGAAATATTATAATTGCTATTGTTTGATAAAATGGGGATATTAATATTATTTCCAATTCGTACAGTTCCTTTTAATAAACCGAGCGCATTATTATTTACGGCAAGTTGTGCTACCGAGCCATGGTCTTCGGCGGCAAATCCAAATAAATTAAAGTTAGCTCCAGATGTGGCATCAATGTTTAGAATATAGGTATCATCAGACCCTTTGTCTATCTCAATCCTATAAAAATTTGTAACGCCGTTGCAGAGGATATTTTGGTTTTTTGAAGGATTTAAAAAATTAGCATCTACAATACCATCCGTTGCTTCTGCTGAATAATTCGCAACGGTTCGGTTTGTAAATTTTATTTCGCCATTGTTTGTTAAATTTCCATAGAAATTGAATTGGTGCCTTGCGTTTCCTGTCCCTGTATGAAGTTTTCCACTGGAAGTTAAAGATACATCGCCATTTACAGTGATATTTATGCTTGTAGTCGCAGTATTATTGATTTTGAAGATTCCATTCTGGATAATTAAATTTCCGCCAATATTATAATTTTTTAGTAATGTCAATATGTTGTTAGTTGCATCCATATTGATTATCACATTATAGAAGTATCGTGCAATATTTAGGTCTCGAGTCAGGCCATAAAATTCAACAGTACCTTCTCCTTGTCCTTTGGTAATAAAATCCGTTGCATTTCCTGTCGGGAAATTATCAGCAGCGAGCCGAATTATACCTGTTCCATTTATGATGGTGAAATTATGACCTGTTGTATTTTTTAAATCCAAACGACCACTCACAGTAAGTTTTGCATTTGTTTTATTGTCATTTCCAGATTGAATTGTTACAGTTCTTCCTGAAAGAATTACCACTTCGTCAAATGCACTAGTTGGTGATGTGGAAGGAGTTATATTTGTTGGATTATTAAATTGAGCACCAGATGGGTCTAAGGTCCAGGTTAAGGGATTGTCCCAATCTCCGCTAATCATGGAGTAGAATATTCTTTTATTTTGCACAGATGCTGACCATGTTGCATTTAGGTTTGAAGCAGTAGATGAGTAAATTGGATTTGATCCGGTAGGACTCATGCCTCCAGGATTGGTCCATGCTCCCGGGTTAAAAAAAATATCGTAATCACTCGCAGATGCTGAAGCATTTACATCAGCAGCTACATATGTAAACCGAATGTCCGAAACCAAAGGTTGCGTTATATTATTTGTTGAAGTTACCCAATATCTGTTTAATGGGTTCACTCCGGGCATTCCAATTGCTGCCGCTGCAACAGTCCGCACTTTAATGGTTCCAGGTACTGTAATGCCGGTTGGGGTAATACTGGCAATTTGCATAGGAGTATAGGAGGTTCCTGTGCCTATAGGATATATAATTGCAAATGATGCGTTTGTTGTACCTTGCTTTACCAATGAGCCTGTACCATTGGTTATAATCATATGCGTATTGTTAAATGTTCCCGAAACGGGATTTAAGATAGTGAGGTCATTATTTCCAAGGGTCAGGTTTCCATTGGTGAGCGTTAAAGTGCCATTAATAGTAGAATTACTATTTAATATTACTCCATTAGCGTTGTTTAGTGTCAGATTATTTAATGCAATAACGCTTGAAGGAATTGAAATCCCACTTGAAGTTCCCCCGAATATTAGATTTGACGAAGATGTTGTACTTAGATTGGAAGGTATACCAGCAATGGCGGGACCATTTAGTGTGAGTGTATTTGCTCCAACAGCCAATGTGCCTGAGGTTAAGTTAAGAGTGTTATTAACAATCGTAGAACCCAAAAGAGTTTTAGTGCCATTTCCTGAAATGGTTAAGTTGTTGTAAGTGGCTGCAACAATATTTTGCGGGCCAGTACCGCTGTATAGAACTGTACTCCCGGCATTATTTGCGGTAAAAGTGCCCCCATTTGAAAATGAGCCTGCGATTGTTAGCGTTTCATTTGCTCCCAGATTTACAGTAACATTTGCAGTACTGCTTATAGTTCCATCTATTATTGTTGTAGTGTTGATGTTTTGAAAAGTAAGATTCACAGCATTACCTGCTGAGCCATCACCAAGTGTAAGAGTGTTTCCTGCTCCAATCGAAAGAGCCGACGTTGTATTTGTATTATTGATGGTTATGGTTCTTGCAGTACCATTGGTTACAAATGAAACATTCGCAGAAATAGTAAGTGAGTTCAGAATAATATCTGGCACTCTTAAAATATTCGCATTAATAGGTATGATTACGTCATCTCCATCAGCAGGGGCAATACCACCTGCCCAATTGTTAACATTAGTCCATCTGTTGTTACCATTCCCATTAGTCCAGGTTCTTGTTGCGCCAAAAGCTGAAAGACTTATAAATAATGTGATTAAAAATGAAAATATTAAACGCATTGCCATGGGAGATAATATTTTATGAAAAAATAAATTCAATTTAGGAAGCTTTTTCCCTATTCTGTTTTTCTCTTTATTTCGAATAATAAAGGTGTTGAAAAAAATATGATGGTGCATTTTTTTTAATTTTTAAGTTCTATTTACTTGTCCAACCTAGAAGGATATGTTTTTATTAAGAAAAAGAATGAACTTTTTCTATAGAGTGTAAATTAAAAAATTATAATTATTAGTTTTTCAAATTTCTGGATTACCACAATATTGCCCTTTCTAAGGTAAATCATGTATGTGAATTTATGAAATATTATATAATTATCTGTTATTGTTTTGTTTATAACTTAGTTATCCTGGTAATAATTCTTTTTACTGTATATTCAAAACATGTAAAACTTTTAACGGGAATTATCGCGAATGGTTATAAAAATTCCACGAACGGAAGATATTGATTTGCCATCTAACAAAAGAAACAGGTAGTAGTTTTTACAAAATTAATTAAGTTATAAGATGGCATTTATTTGCATCAATAATTATATTGATTTTTTAATGTGAAATTACAAAAATTTGTTTTACAGTTAGAAGGGTTTGGCTATTCAATATGTTGATTTAATTATGAATAGGATAGTTTATTATTTGTTTTTATTTGGATTATTTTCTGTTGATTCTATTGCTTGTATTTGTTAAGCTTTGATAAATTTGTTTATTCTAAGTCTTAATACAAATCTACCTCTAACTAAACAACAAAAGTTATGCATCGAAAAAATGGGTTTCATTCTTACTCGAATAGCCAGTTAACTTTACTGGTTATTTTAAGGATCTTAATTGGCTGGCATTTTCTATATGAAGGTGTTACGAAGCTTTTAAGTTCCTCCTGGTCGTCAATAGGCTATTTGGCCGATTCCAAAGGATTTATGTCGGGCATTTTCTTAAGCTGGGCAGGGGATCCCGACGTTGTCAAAATTATCGACTTTATGAATATGTGGGGACTCACATTGGTTGGGCTTGGGCTTATCATGGGCTGCTTGACCCGGATATCTATTATCGGCGGAATACTTTTATTAGCGTTTTACTATTTATCTCCCCCGCCAATGGTTGGGTATACATTTGCTTTGCCCAGCGAAGGTAGCTACTTATGGGTAAATAAAAACCTTATAGAAATTTTTGCTTTAGCCGTTCTGTATGTGTTTCCAACACAGCAAATCTTTGGGATCGACCGGCTGATTTTCAAAAAAAGAATTCGTGACTAATTTTCTTCTCCTTTTAAAAATATTTAAAATGTCTGATATAAAGAGTACTAAAACCCAAACTTTTAGCCGGAGGAGTATTTTAAAAGCATTTGCAGCAGTTCCCGTGCTTGGGGCCTTTGGGTATGGAGTGTTTCGAAAAAGAACATACGACAGCGAAATACGGGACCAAATTGTTAAGGAGCTGGGCATTAGCTACAACCCTCCTGTATTGCCTGCCATTAAAGGGGTTGATATGTCGAAGCCAATAAAGGTTGGTATTATTGGTTATGGAATTCGGGGAGAACAATTAATGCGGGCTGCCGGTTTTGCTAATCCTGCCACCATTGATGAATGGGAAGAGTCAGCTAAAAAAAATAGCAACGATCACCGATTGGAAGAATTCTTATCTCAGGAGGATCTTAACTTACAATTTACTGGTGCTTGCGATTTGTTTGATGTACGCGCAAAAAGCGCTTTAGAAGCCTGTTCCAATTTAAAACGAAAAGGGGTTAAGGAACAAGCATCTCAACTAACATGTAAGCGCTATCTAAATTACAAAGAAATGCTGGCCTCCCCGGATATTGATGCTGTTATTATAGCTACTCCCGATCATTGGCATACTCAGATTGCTATTGATGCGGCTCTTGAAGGAAAGCATGTTTATGTTGAAAAAGGAATGACCCGGACAATTGATGAAGTGTATCAACTAGCAGAAGTTATTAAGAAGACAGGTGTGGTTTTTCAGCTTGGACATCAAGGTAGGCAGACCGAAAGCTTTATTAAAGCAAAGGAAATAATTGATCAGGGATTAATTGGAAAAATCAATCTCATTGAGGTTTGTACCAATCGAAATTCTCCAAACGGAGCTTGGGTTTATGATATCCATCCTGAAGCAAGCGAAAAAACTATTGATTGGGAACAATTTCAAGGACCAACTCCTAACCGGGTACCTTTTAGTAAAGAAAGGTTTTTCCGCTGGCGTTGCTGGTGGGATTATGGAACAGGTCTTGGTGGAGATTTATTAACCCACGAATACGATGCCTTGAATCAGATTCTGAATCTTGGAATTCCCCATTCTTGCGTTGCTTCCGGAGGTGTTTATTATTATAAGGATGGCCGCGAAGTTCCCGATGTCTTTCAAGCCGTATATGAATACCCGGATCGGGATTTTACTTTTATGTATAGTGCATCGCTTGCGAGCAACCGCGATCGCGGTAAAATAATTATGGGGCACGATGGTAATATGACTATTGGCGGCGAACTTATTGTTTACGCCGATCCCGAATCTACTAAATATAAAGCCTTAATAGATAAAGGAGTTATTGACCCTGCAAACCCGATATTCCTTTATTCTCCTGGAAGTAAGCGAATTGATGCGGTAACTTCAGCAACAGCCAAATATTTTGCCGGACGAGGCCTCTTATATACATACCGCCAGGGAAAAAGAGTTGATACGACCCACTTGCATATTAAGGAGTGGACAGATTGTATCCGTACCCAACAACAGCCAAGCTGTAATATCGATCAGGGTTTTCAGGAAGCGATAACCGCACATATGGCTACCATATCGTATCGGGAAGGCGTTAAGATATATTGGGATAAAGAGAAGCAGGTTATTATTAAAGGAGAACCTGCCAAAATCTAAGGAATTGTAGTTGACATAAGAAAGGGTTGTCTGTTTGCCAGGCAACCCTTTTTAGTTTTACTTTTTCAGAAATAATTCTCAGGAAAGTTGTTTATAAAATTCCCAAAGCACAATTCCTGCACAAACCGAAATATTGAAGGAGTGTTTGGTTCCGAATTGAGGAATTTCCAAACTTAGATGGCAAAGGTCAATTACTGATTGCGAAATACCGTGTACTTCATTTCCAAATACCAAGGCATAAGGTTTGTGCTTTTCAGTCGCCAGCTCATCGAGCGAAATGCTCCTTTCGGTTTGCTCTATTGCAAAAGGAATGTAATTGTGGGAAAGCAAATCGGCGATGGCATCTTCGGTTTTTTCAAAGTATTTCCAGTTTACAGTATCTTCCGCCCCAAGCGCCGATTTGTGTATTTCTTTGTTGGGAGGAGTAGAGCAAATACCACATAAGTAAATTGCTTCGACAAGAAAAGCATCGCATGTGCGAAAAACGGATCCAATATTATGTTGGCTCCTGACATTATCTAATACTACTATGATTTTGTTTTTATGGCTTTCTTTAAATTCATCGATTGTTTTTCTGTTAAGTTCAGTAATATCCAGTTTTCTTCGTATTTCACTCATGGGAACATTGTATTTTGTTCAATTGCTTTAGTATGTTTTATAACTTGTTTCAAAATAGGCGCAAAATAAATAAATTTAAGCGAGTTTAATTGTATTCAAATAGAATCATTTATGAACCTGCACGAGTATCAGTCAAAAAACATTTTGCGAAAGTTTGGAGTTATTGTTCCCGAAGGTCGTGTTACTGACAATGCCGAGGATGCGGTAGAAATTGCATCACGAATTCACGACATTACCGGTAACGACTCCTGGGTTGTGAAAGCTCAGATTCATGCGGGTGGGAGAGGAAAAGGAGGAGGTGTAAAAGTTGCCAAGAGCCTTACCGAAGTTAAAGCATTCTCGAAACAAATTTTGGGGATGAATCTTGTTACGCACCAAACCGGACCGGAAGGGAAAATAGTACATAAAATCCTGATTGAACAAGGTATTTATTACCCTGGCGAAAAACCAATACAAGAGTTTTATTTAAGCATTTTGCTTAACCGGAATATTGGCAGGAATATGATTCTTTATTCTCCCCAGGGAGGAATGGATATTGAATCTGTTGCTGAGCAAACTCCTCATTTGGTGTTTCAGGAACAAATTGAACCCAAAGTAGGAATTCAGGCTTTTCAGGCTCGTCGAATTGCTTTTAATCTTGGCCTATCGGGCAAAGCCTTTAAAGAGATGATTCATTTTGTCAGCCGATTGACAGAAGCTTACATCAAGTCGGACGCTACAATGATTGAGATCAATCCTGTAATAAAAACCTCTGATGATATGATTATGGCTGCAGATGCCAAGATAACCCTCGACGATAACGCGCTTTACCGTCATCCCGAATATATCAATATGCGCGACATTGAGGAAGAAGATCCCATTGAAGTGGAAGCTGGCAAATTCGATCTGAATTTTGTTAAACTTCCGGGTAATGTTGGATGTATGGTAAATGGAGCTGGTTTAGCAATGGCAACCATGGATATTATCAAACTTTCGGGAGGAGAACCTGCCAATTTTTTAGATGTAGGAGGTTCTGCCAATGCTAAAAGAGTAGAAAACGGCTTTCGGATTATATTGCTCGACCCAAATGTTAAAGCTATTTTGATTAATATTTTCGGAGGAATTGTTCGATGCGACAGGGTTGCACAGGGCGTTGTTGATGCCTATAAAGCCCTGGGAAGTTTGCCTGTACCGGTAATTGTCAGGTTACAAGGAACCAATGCGCTTGAAGGGAAGGAATTGATAGATCAGTCGGGACTGGAAGTTTACTCTGCAACTACCTTAAAAGAAACAGCTGAAACTATTCAAAAGATCTTAGGGTACTAAAAACAAAAAGGCAAAAAGCCCTTGAGCTTTTTGCCTGTATTATTTAAAAATATCCTGTTTATTTACGGCTATATTCGTCGGAAACAGTTAATCTTTTTCTTCCTTTAGCACGACGCGAAGCCAAAACTTTTCTTCCATTGGCGGTCGACATTCTTTCACGGAAACCGTGTTTATTTTTTCTTTTTCTGTTCGATGGTTGAAATGTCCTTTTCATCGTATGTATTTTTTATCCTGTTTCTATAAAATTTGAGAGTGCAAAGGTAATTTTTTTTTCTATTTACCAAAACAATCGTTTAAATTTTCTTTTATTATTGCAATGGCAGGTAAACTATCTTTTTCTCAACGAAATACTCTTCGGTAAAAAAGTCGGAGATCGAAAAAACCGACACCTTTTTCTTGTAAGGTTCAATTTCGTTGGTAAGATCGCCCCCTTTTAAATAGAATATTCCATTGTGAACTTTGTGCTTGTTTAATTTTAAAAATTTCCCCTGCACCCAACCGCAAAATTCGGGTAAAGTAGTAACGGCACGCGATACAATAAAGTCGAATTTGTCTTTAACCTGTTCAACACGTATGTGTTCGGCCGTAACGTTTTTTAAACCCAACGCATTTACCACTTCGTTTACAACTTTAATTTTTTTTCCGATAGAATCGACTAAATGAAATTCCACCTCCGGAAACATTATTGCAAGCGGTATTCCAGGAAACCCTCCTCCGGTGCCAACATCCATAATTTTACTTCCCGGCATAAAACCAATTACTTTGGTAAGAGCCAGGGAATGAAGAATGTGATGGATGTATAAGTTGTCAATATCCTTTCGCGAAATAAGGTTTATCTGGGCATTCCAAAACCGATAAAGCTCGTCCAGTTGGGCTAATTGCGAATATTGAATTTCTGTTAACTTTGGGAAATACCGGTTTACAACATCCATCTTGTTATTGCAAATATGCTAAAACTTGTGCGTAGTATTTTTCAATACATTATAAAGGAGTTCCCTGGCACGAAATAATTGAGCTTTCACAGTCCCAATCGGTAATTCAAGTTCTGCGCTGATTTCTTCGTAAGAGTATTCGTAGAAATACCGAAGTTCAATAAGCTTTCGATAGCGGGGTTTGAGTTTTGAAACAACCGATCGAAGTAAAAGCACTTTCTGTTGGCTGATCATATTTTCTTCCGGGTCAAGGCCATCCGATGGAATGGTCATTGGCATAGAATCCTCGTTGTGGGAGCTCTGATCGATTGAAATATTGTTTAGCTTTTTTTTGCGGATAAAGTCGATGCAGTTATTCGTAGCGATTTTAAATAACCAGGTACTGAACGCGTAATTCGGAGTGTATTGCCTAATATTCTTAAAGGCTTTCCCAAAGGCTTCGATTGTCAGGTCTTCTGCATCACTTGGATTACTCACCATTTTTAGCAGCATAAAGTAGATAGCGTCCCTATAACGGCCTAGCAATTCCCCATATGCTTTTTGGTCCCCCTCAATTGCCTGCAATACTAATTCGTAATCATACTGAGCCTTATCCGAAAGATTTAGATTTACTTCCATTTATTTTTTTTTGTAGTAAATAAGTTAATCGTGTACAAATTTAAATTAATAAACGGTAAAATTATATCGAAGATTACCGAAAGAGGTAATATTTGTTTTTCGTTTAACCGTTTAAGTGCTTTTGCAAATATAATTTGTTGAATGATTATTCTTAAAAAAAAGATTCCAATCGCAGCATACCAATATTTGCTTATGATGCCTAAAGCAATGCAGAGTCCCCAGAAAACCAAGCGGGAGAATGGTTCAAGGGCGAGCATGTATTTATGCGATGTTTTATAATACTTGGAAGTAGTGAGGTGCCTTTTTTTCTGTGCTGCCCAATTTGCAAAAGTTGTTTTTGGGTTCGAACGGGTGTGCGCGCTCACCGAGAACTCTACACCGGTGGTTGCACTTTGAGCCACTTCGTTGATAAATAGATCGTCGTCGCCAGAGGTTAGATGTGCATGTGATGCAAATCCTTTGTTTTTTATGAACAGTGATTTTCGGTATGCTAAATTACGTCCAACCCCCATATAAGGCATCTTGGTCATAGCAAAACCAAGATATTGCAATGCAATAAAAAAGGTGTCGTACCGTATTAGCTTATTGAGAAAACCTTTCAAAGATTTGTAGCCTCCATATCCTAAAACAATATTTTTATTGTCAGTAAAATGAGTTTGCATAGTAGAAATCCATTGCCGGTTCTCTGGCATACAATCGGCATCGGTAAAAAGGAGCCATTCATTTTTGGCAGCTTTTATTCCTATGGTCATCGCCAGTTTTTTGCCATGCACAAATTTCTCATCCTGTTTAATGGCGGTGGATCGCAAATGGGGATAAATGTTTTTAAAGCGCTTAAGTACATCTTCGGTATCGTCTACTGAGCAATCGTCTACAATAATTACTTCATAGTCGAAATATTCCTGTTCCATGATTATCGGCAGGTGTGCTTCCAGGTTTTCTGCTTCGTTTCTGGCACAAATAATTACCGACACGGGCTGAGGGGCTGCCTGTTCAACGGGAGATTTTCGAAAGGCAACTTTACCAAAAACTATCAGATAATAAAGTACTTGTATTAGGAAGAACAAAAATAAAACTATCCATAAAATCAATTCTTCAATCGAAAAGCTAAGTAAAAATTCCTTCACAACCTTTAGTTTTAAAAACGCAACAAGTTTATTAAAAATTTTTTTCTTAAAGAAACATATCCGTGCCAGAATACTCTTTAAAGTATAAGTATCATATATTAATGGTATGTATTCTCGTTTATACTATTTAAAAATATTTTCAATTGTATAGTTTATTGAAAACAGTTAAACTAAAATGATCTGAATTCATTCTATCTTTGCCACTAAAATTTAATTTGTGAAATTTACGCTCGAGAATAAAGATACAAAAAGTAATGCACGATGTGGTTTTATTGAGACCGATCATGGTAAAATATTAACCCCGATTTTTATGCCGGTAGGGACGTTGGCCAGTGTAAAGGGCATTCACCAACGGGAACTGAATACGGATATCCGTGCCCAAATAATCCTTGGAAATACATACCATTTATACTTGCGGCCAGGAATGGAAATAATGCATGCTGCCGGTGGTTTGCACAAATTCATGGCATGGGATAAACCAATCCTTACCGATAGTGGAGGCTATCAGGTTTTTTCATTATCTGAGAACCGAAAACTTACCCGGGAAGGAGCTCTTTTTAAATCGCATATTGATGGTTCGAAACATATTTTTACTCCCGAGAATGTTGTGGAAACCCAGCGCATTATAGGTTCAGACATTATGATGGCCCTGGATGAGTGTACTCCCTATCCTTCGGAATACGAATACGCTAAAAACTCGCTCGAATTAACCTATCACTGGTTAAAACGTGGTTGGAAAACCTTTCAGGAAACAGAACCGCTTTATGGTCATAGTCAAACTTTTTTTCCAATTGTTCAGGGAAGTACATTTAAAGATTTGCGAATTCGGGCAGCAGAGCAGGTGGCTGAGCTTGGATGTGAAGGGAATGCTATTGGTGGTTTGGCTGTTGGCGAACCTGCCGAAACAATGTATGAATTGGTAGAAGTAGTTAATGCAATTCTTCCTGAGGATAAGCCCCGATATCTTATGGGTGTTGGAACTCCGGTTAACTTGCTCGAAAGTATTGCACGTGGGGTAGATATGTTTGACTGCGTTATGCCTACCAGAAATGGTCGAAATGGAATGCTCTTTTCACGGAACGGAATTATCAATATCCGAAACGAAAAATGGAAAAGTGATTTCTCCCTGCTGGATTCAGAAAGCGATTGTTATGTCGATTTAACTTATTCTAAAGCTTACCTGAGGCATCTGGTAATAAATAATGAAATGTTGGGTGCTCAAATTGCCAGTATTCATAATTTAGCATTTTATTTATGGCTTATGGGCGAAGCACGAAAAAAAATACAGGAAGGGGTCTTTGAACAATGGAAAAGTATAATGGTAAAGCAAATAGCTATTAGATTATGAGAGACTTGAGAATAAATATTATTGATAAATATGTTATTAAGAAGTTTCTTGGTACATTCTTTTTTGCACTTCTATTAATAATAGTTATAGCAGTTGTTTTTGATGTTTCGGAGAAAATTGATGATTTTATGGAGAAGGATGCTCCATTAAAAGCAATTGTATTTGATTATTACATGAATTTCATACCCCATTTTGCTGTTCTTTTCAGCTCATTATTTACTTTTATTTCTGTTATCTTCTTTACTTCCAAAATGGCATACAATACTGAGATTGTAGCTATTTTAGCCAGTGGTAGGAGTTTTAAGAGAATAATTTATCCGTATGTAATTTCAGCCGCAATTATTTCCCTATTTTCTTTTTTGCTTAGTAATTATGTGATTCCCGGAGCAAATAAAGAGCGTTTGGAATTCGAAGAAACCTATATTCGTAACCGGCCATATAATTTTGATAAGCGAAATGTGCATAAACAAATTCAACCCGGTATATATATATTCATGGAATCGTTTAGTAATTCTTCCGATTTGGGGTATAAATTTTCGTTAGAGAAATTTGAAAAAGGCCAGCTTAAATCAAAATTGATGGCTGAATATATTAAATGGGACAGCACCAAACGGAAATGGAACCTTCAAAACTATTATATCCGTAATTTAAATGGGTTGGATGAGAAAATAACAAAAGGGCAATCGCTTGACACTACCATCAATCTTAACCCAAATGAGTTTAAGCGGCGCGACGATTTTGTCGAAACCATGAACCTCGCTGATCTTAACAACTATATTCGTACACTTCGAACCCAGGGGTCTGATAATATTGATATGTTTGTTATTGAAAAGCATAAGCGCCTTGCGTACCCCATTTCTACATTTATATTAACCATGATTGGGGTTACCTTATCGTCCCGTAAAATTCGGGGAGGCATTGGAATGCACATCGGTGTTGGGCTAGGCTTAAGTTTTGGGTATATTCTTTTTATGCAATTTTCTTCTCAGTTTGCTATCAGTGGCACTTTAAGTCCCTTTTTAGCTGCATGGGTTCCTAACTTTATCTTTATTATCATTTCTATAGTACTTTACCGGATGGCCCCAAAATGATTTTGTAATATTCTGGAATATAGCGCAGAATGCTTGTCATTCGCAGTTTATATGCTAAAATATTTTTCATTGTAATTTGGATTTTGTAACGTTGTAGTCATTTTTTTAAAACAAAAAACGATTTTATAAACTTAAAATCAGCATTATGCCAATTAAAAACAAAATTCTGGAACTTCAAAAACGTAGGGAGCTAGTTCAGCTTGGAGGCGGCGAAAAGGCCATCGAAAAGCAGATAGCTATGGGAAAACTAACAGCCAGGGATCGGATCACATCAATTCTTGATACCGAATCATTCCACGAATATGATTTGTTTGTGCAACACGATGCACGCGATTTTGGAATGGACAAGAAAGAATTGCATGGCGATGGCGTTATTACCGGAACAGGAACAATGTTCGGCAAGCCTATCAGTATTTTTGCTCAGGATTTTACTGTTGTAGGGGGGTCGCTCGGCCGTATGCACGCCGGAAAGATTACCAAAATAATGGACCACGCCCTTAAAATGAAAATGCCTCTTATCGGAATAAACGATTCCGGAGGTGCCCGTATCCAGGAAGGGGTTAACTCCCTGGCCGGCTATGGTGAAATATTTTTCCGTAATACTATTGCATCAGGTGTAATTCCACAAATATCGGTTATTCTTGGTCCTTGTGCCGGCGGAGCTGTTTATTCGCCAGCATTAACCGACTTTGTGTTTGTGGTCGATAAAATTTCGAAAATGTTTATCACCGGTCCCGAAGTAATTAAAAGCGTATTAGGCGAAGAAATTAGTCAGGAAGATCTGGGAGGCGCTAAAGTTCACAGTCACATTACCGGTAATGCCCATTTTTATGCCGAGAGCGAAGTAGAATGCTTCGAGCAAATTAAGAAACTTTTAAGCTTCTTACCATGGAGTAATCTTCATAAAGCCGAAAAAATTGAAGCTAAACCGCCGAAAGCAAAATATAAAATCAACAGTATTGTTCCTGAGGATGCAAAACAGCCATACGACGTGCGCGATGTAGTGCGTTGCCTGGTCGATGATTCCGACTTCCTGGAAGTTATGGAGCATTGGGCAGCAAATGCTGTAATTGGCTTTGGTCGTATGAATGGCGAAACCGTTGGTTTTGTTTGTAACCAACCACTTGTTTTGGCTGGTGTTTTAGATGTAGATTCTTCCGATAAGATTGCACGTTTTATTCGTTTTTGTGATGCCTTTAATATCCCGCTGGTGACGTTGGTTGATTTACCCGGTTATTTACCAGGTGTTGATCAGGAACATGCCGGTGTGATTCGTCATGGCGCAAAAATATTATATGCATATAGCGAAGCTACTGTACCTAAAATTTCGGTAGTGTTGCGTAAGGCATATGGTGGTGGATACATTGCTATGAATTCGCGCCATCTTCGTGCCGATTTCTATTTTGCGTGGCCAGGTGCCGAAATTGCTGTTATGGGTCCTGAAGGTGCTGCTAATATAATCTTCCGCAAGGAAATAACCGAAGCTGCCGATCCGGATGCAATGCGTAAGGAAAAAGTAAAGGAATATGCCGATAAATTTGCAAATCCATTTGTTGCTGCTTCCAAAGGATATATCGACTCTGTTATAGAACCTGCCGAAACACGCAAATATATTATTCATGCGTTGGAAGTTTCAATTTCGAAGGATGCTGGTATGCCTCGCAAGAAACATGGAATCCCTCCATTTTAAATCGTAGTATTTGAAATGAGTTAAGTAAAATTTTAAGTTAAACTTAATAACGGATTACATGCTAAAAAAAGATGCAAACGGAGAAAAGCCGAAATTAAAAACACTGACAATAGAGGACTCTGCCTATAAAACCACCTATACCGATAAGTTCGAAAACCGGGTAAAGTGGGAAAAACCTGATGAGCGGAAAATCTATTCTATTCTTCCCGGAACTCTTATTAAATTAAATATTGCAAAAGGGGATAAGGTAAAAGCCGGTCAGCAATTGTTGATTTTTGAATCGATGAAAATGATGAATATTATGAAAGCTGCTCAAAGCGGTGTTATCAAAGAAATTTTGATTAAACCGGGGGAGACATTTCCCAAGAATCAGTTATTATTGGAGTTTGAATAATATCATCTCTAAAAATGAATTTAAAAAGGCGCGGGTTTCTGCGCCTTTTTTATTTGGTAACAAAAGTTCATGTTAGCTATTTTGGCGAATGCTTTAATGTACGAAACCTTTTTTAAGTTGGCATCAGCTTTCAATTAAAAAAATGAGATAGGGAAATAAATTTCAAATTCCCTTATCTCCTTTAAATAAATATCTTTGCCACAAATTTAAGTGCGGAGAAATTAATGGAAAACAATACAAAGCAGGCGAAAGTAGTTACATCAGCAGAGGTAGATCAGTGTATTGGGATATTAGAACAACTTTTAAATAATAACGAACAGCTTCTTCAATTAAGCGAAGAACAGCGCATAGCGCTCATGAAAACTGCCGGACAACTTACCAGACCCGATCGGCATGAAATAAAACGCCGCAATAAAACTGTCAAGGTAGCCCGAAAATATGGCGATCAGCAAAACGATCGTAAGGCACGTGCCGCCGCTGGTATTCGTTCAGCCCGGGAGGCTTCTGTTTTTCAGGCTCCTAAACAACTAGCTTCGCCGGAAATTCCGAATCCATCTCCTGAAAGAGAGCAAAGGGCTCCCCGAAACTGTTATGTTTGCAAAGCCGAATACACCACTGTGCACCATTTTTACGATTCGATGTGCCAAATATGCGGTGATCTTAATTATACCAAACGTTTTCAACGCTGCGATTTAACCGGACAAGTTGCGCTGATTACCGGCTCCCGACTTAAAATTGGCTATCAGGCTACACTTATAATGCTTCGCTCTGGGGCTACTGTAATAGCAACTACCCGTTTCCCAGCTGATTCCGCTATCCGTTATGCAAAAGAAGAGGATTTTAAAGAATGGGGACACCGATTAAAAATTTATGGATTAGACCTTCGGCATATTCCAAGTGTCGAATTATTTGCCACTTATGTGGAACGAAAATACCATCGCCTGGATATTTTAATTAACAATGCCGCGCAAACGGTTCGCCGTCCCTCCGGGTTTTTCTCGCATTTAATGGCAAACGAAACGCTTGGTTATAATCAACATTCGCCTGAAGTTCAAATGCTTTTAAGCGATCATCATACTTTTTTGAATGAATTGGATGGCATGGGGCATTCTCACTCAAATCCTAATCTGGCATTATCGGTGAACTGGAATGCGAATGAACCTGGTATTGGAGTCAGGGCATCGGCTCAATTATCACAAATCCCTTATCGGTTCGATAATTCAATTGATGCAAAGGAAGTTTTCCCGCAAGGGAAGCTTGATGCAGATCTTCAACAAGTAGATTTGCGAAAAACGAACAGTTGGCGATTGCGGTTAGGAGAGATTGAACCGCTCGAAATGATAGAGGTACAACTTGTGAATTCAGTTGCTCCGTTTGTTCTCTGTAATCGACTGGTATCGCTTATGCGAAAGGAATACACCGGCAAGAAGCATATTGTAAATGTGTCGGCCATGGAAGGTAAATTTCATGGTTTTACAAAGGCCGACCGGCATCCGCATACCAATATGGCCAAAGCTGCCCTAAATATGATGACCCATACAGCCGCCAGCGATTTTGCCAAAGATGGCATTTATATGAATGCTGTAGATACAGGTTGGGTTACCGATGAAGATCCGGCCGAACTATCGTTGCATAAACAAAAGGTGCACGACTTTCAGCCTCCGTTGGACATTGTGGATGGAGCAGCCAGGGTTTGTGATCCCTTTATTGATGGAATATTGACAGGGAAACACTGGTGCGGACAATTCCTGAAAGATTATTTCCCGATTAGTTGGTAATAACTTTAGGAATATTGCATAAGTCCGTCTGAATAAAATCAGGCTTTATAGAAATAGCTTCTTCTAAAATCTCTTCGCTTTCGAGCGTCCAAAGCTGAATTTTCAAGCCATGCTTATGTAGCAATGAAATGTGATCGGAAGTAATCTCATCTTTAAACATATATTCGAACGAAATGCCACTAAAGCCTTTCTCCAGGGCAATTCCCATTCCCCGATCGAAATCGCCGAAAGCAGTTAAGTATGTTTCTATATCTTTATTTCGGTTTTTGATATAAGTTAGAAAAGTAGCAGTCTCCGATTCTACCATTACATGTTTTACACCGTGTTTTTTTGTTAGCTGCAAAATTCCATCTGCAACAACATTAAGCTCCCCAATCATATCGATGTTGCCTATATCACAGGGAGTCCATGCTTTTGCGTCGATCGAAATATATTTGTCGGGAAAAGAATCAGCCATCAATTTGAAAACTTCTTCTAACCGTGTAAAATTGTCCTCTGGTCCAAGACAGGAATCAAGCTGCGAAATTGAATTATCGGATGTTTCCCTAAAGCAGTTAGTATTGTAATTTCCGCAGGATGGCAGCAGGTAATCGTGGCTTAACCAAACGGTATTGTTTATGGAAATTTGAACGTCGACCTCAATGCCATCAAGTCTTTTCAACCCTTCATAAACGGCTTCTAACGTATTGGGCGTAAAGCCACATTCTCCGTTTCCTTTATGGGCGAGTGTTCTGGTCGCGGCACCTATGTTTTCACTGAAACGATCATAATATTTTATCTTTTCACATGACGAAAAGCTTAAAAGAATGATTATTCCAATAATTAAGCGCATTATAGTTTGAAATTATAGGTTAAACAAGCATTAAGGAGGAGTTTTTTGGGCCAGCCTGCATGCTCGAATGTAAGACGTTTATAATCTAATACTACCATAAGAACCGGGCCTATTTCGCAATTGAGGTAGTTATTTGGGTTTAAATAAATGATTTTCCCCAGAGTTGGTTGTATCGATAATGTTTTCCATAGATATCTCTGATCGTTCATCTGCCAGTAAAACAGTTTCTGATTGAAAGACCAGGTTGAAGGCATCTCTTTGTTCTTTTTACATGGCAACCTCCATT
The DNA here is from genome assembly GCA_020048915.1 of Bacteroidota bacterium. Taxonomy (GTDB): domain Bacteria; phylum Bacteroidota; class Bacteroidia; order Bacteroidales; family JAAUTT01; genus JAAUTT01. Next base: position 26,149 of record JAIFLU010000041.1, read on the forward strand.
CATTCGAAAGTGTCATCGCCCAATACTTTTTAGCATTTATTAAATTAAAAAAGCTTCCAATAGCTACCCCGGCAGATAGATTAGGGAGGTAGTTGTATCTGAAACCGGCATGAATGGCTTCATGGGAGCCAATTCCGGCAAATAGCGACATACGATTATTATCCTGTCCCCAGACATTTGATTGCGCTAATAAAAAAGTAATTACAACTATTCGGATTCGCAAAGTCATTGAACGTATATAAACACTAGAGCAAACCTTCCCAATAAAAGCAATCCTTAAAACTTTCCTTTAAATTCTGCGGATCACGAAAGATTCCAAATACGGTAGAGCCACTGCCCGACATGCATGCATATATTGCCCCTATTTCGTAAAGCTGCTTCTTGATATTCTCAATTTCTGGATGGTTTGAGAAAACAGTTACTTCGAAATTGTTTTTCAGGTTGTTTTTCCAATCCGAAACAGGCTGTTTTACCATTTCCAATAGCGTTATTTCGGGAAATCCTAATTTCACTCCTTTGTATGCTTCTGCTGTTCCTACTGATGTGGCAGGCTTTACCAGAACCAACGAATGTCCTTTCAAACTTAGTTCAACGGGCGAGAGAATTTCGCCTCTTCCGGAGCCCAACATTGGCTGATTGTATATAAAAAAGGGACAATCGCTTCCAATTTTTGCTGCATAGTTGGCCAGAACATCTTTTGAAAGGTTGAGGTCAAACATATCGTTCAATAAGGTGAAAGTAAAAGCGCCATCGGCAGAACCGCCTCCTAAGCCGGCCCCCATGGGGACTACTTTGTGCAAAATAATTTTTACGGGAGGCAGGTTGAAGTCGGCATCCAATAAATGATATGCTTTCACACACAGGTTTTTTTCAGCGCTGCAATCAATATTAATTCCTGTACTTTCGAACTCCACCTTTTCGGATTGTTTTTTTTCGGATGGTAAAATTTCAAGTAAATCGTGCAGCGGAATTGGAAAAAAAACGGTCTCAATATTATGAAAACCATCGGAACGTTTTTCGGTAACGTACAAGCCAAGGTTTATTTTCGAATTAGGAAAAACCAACATACTGTTTTTATTTGCGAAGATAAATATTATTCGAAGTTTTTTTGTAGGTTGGTATTCAATAAGACTGAAAACCTTTTGAGTCCCGTTGCATGAAACGCACCTTTATTGCCCTGAATATTCCTGTTCCGGATAATTTGTTAAAACAAATATTTGCCTTTCGCGAAGAATTGAAAGGATTGATTGTAAAATGGGTAGAACCGCATAATTATCACCTTACGCTGGCGTTTCTGGGGGACACCACGCCTGTTCAAATTCAAAATATTTCTGTTTTACTGCAAGCTATTGTTTGCAAATACAAACCTTTTAACTTTCGTTTTAATGAAATTGGAGCATTCAAATCGTTGAAAAATCCCCAGGTAATTTGGCTCGGAGGAAATGAACCTGAGAATTTAGGCGACATTGTAGCTGAAATACGGCTGATGCTTGTTGAGAATGGATTAGAACCAGAACAGAAAAAATTTAAAGCTCACCTGACTTTGGGAAGGGTGAAAGAGGTTTTTCAACATAACCTGGAGAAGCTTTCGGTCGGATTCCAGCCTGAATTATTAAGTATTATTCCTGCTGATACGTTGGTGTTTTATGAGAGTACTCTTACACAATCGGGGCCGATTTATAAACCGATTAGGATTTATAAACTCAGTTAGGAAATATCTAATTTATCAGGTTTTTAATTGGAGGTATCAGATTACTATCGGATCTCGATTTAAATGAAAAAGCCATCAGCTTGAGGGCTAATGGCTTTTAATAATTGCATATTTACTCTTTTACTTTATTCCGAAACTACCTTTGGTTATATCACTATCCTTATAACCATAGCGTACCGCTTTTATCTGAATAGTATAGTTCCCGGGTTTTAACCTGAGCGGTCCGTTATACAATAACCATCGGGGATTCACTCCGTCTTCGAGCGTATAGACAATGGAAGCTCCATGTGTTGGGCAATAGAAAGCCAAAGTCATTGGGGAAGAGTAGGTTCCGCCGGTACGGTAGTTTTTCGATCCGCGATCTTCCACTGCATTCACAATAAAATATGGAGCATCGGTAACCGGTTGCTTTCCGCCGGGCCACATCATCTCCACCATTTCGGGTTCGTTCATACGGCCCAGATCGTTGGTCTGAATTGCCCACTCATCCTGAGCTTTGCGCATCTTCTCCAGAATGGGTTTATATTTGGGATCTCTGGCAAGATTGTTTATCTGGTTAAGATCAGCTTTTATATCATACAACTCTTCGGGAGGCCGCGATGGTGCCATCCAGCTCTTCTGGACTTCATTGAGTTTCCCTTCGGCATCAAGTCGCATCATCTCTTGCATAATAGGCATATTATTCAGGTAGGGAACCCAGATATTAAAAGGTTCATTTGGATAAAAGTTGCGGATGTAAAGAAAATCCTTCGAACGTACCGAGCGGATCATGTCATACGACTCATCCACCCGGTCGCGGGCTCCGAACACAAGCTCTCGCTGCTTGCCGGTTTGTTCGCCCAGAAAAGGGATTCCCTGCATATGTACTGGAACCTGCACATTGGCCATCGAAAGTACGGTAGGCCCAAAATCGATGGAGCTGATTAGCTGATCGTCGATACTCCCCGGTTTCAGGGTTCCGGGCCATCGGATGATAAGCGGTATCTTCAAGCCAGAATCATACAACCAGCGTTTGGCTCGTGGCAGCCCATCTCCATGATCGCCCCAGAAAAACACTATGGTATTTTCGGCCAGCCCTTCCTTTTCAAGTTCTTTCAACAAACTGCCCACCATCGAATCGAGCTCGGCTGTATTATCGTATGATTTCGCAAGGTTTTTCCGCACAATCTCATTATCGGGATAATAAGGAGGAACATTGATTTTGCTGATATCGGTTTTCACGTTGCTTATGTCCCAGTTATGACTTTCGTGTGTACCTAAGTAGTTAAAAACAGCAAAGAAAGGCTGGTTTTTGTCGGGACGATTTTTGTAATGTGCCGTTTTGCTGCAATCGTCCCAAATGCTTGCCGGAACAGGGTCTTTTGCAAACTGGTAATCGGTTTTATTGTTGTTGGTGCAATAATAACCAGCAACCCTGAGGTATTCGGTAAACGCTTTCACATAGTGAGGAGGAACGGCGGTAAATTCAACCGGATTATCCACCGAGCGGCGGTACGAAGTGGTGCGCATGTGCATGCACCCGATGGAGGTCTGGTACATGCCTGTTATAATTCCTGCGCGGCAGGGAGCGCTTATTGCAGCCGAAGTGAAAACATTATCATAGCGGGTTCCCTGCAAAGCGAGGCGATCAATATTCGGGGTCTTCGCCACCGGATCGCCATAGCAGCCCAAATGGGAACTGAAATCTTCGGTTGATATCCAGAGGATATTGGGGTGTGAAGATGTCTGTTGGGTAGCCCCCATACTTTTTGCCGACAAAGAGACTAGCCCAGAAAGCGCTACCGGCAGCAATCCAAAATATTTGGTAACAAGAGATGTCTGCATTAGGATAAGTTTTGTAGTTATGGCTAACAAATGTAAAACTTGCCAGAAGCAATTCCAACAAGGTAATTCAAATTTAAGCAGTAATATAGAATTCAATATTTAATTAACGATTCAGCGAAAAATTTACTTTTTTTAACTTCAATTACTTCCTTCAAATTCACTCACTCAAAAGAGCTATTGAATGCCCTAACTCTTCTTCGCCACTCAACGGTTTTAAATGTTTCTATAAATTATTTGGAACAAGGATAATTATCCTCGGAGTCGCACCCTTCAACACTATTATCTTTCTATCTATATTCCACTCCTCTGATATCTGACAATAATTACTAAATGTCTGATTCAATAACTAAAATCGGCACTATTAGTTATACATAAACGAAGGAGGTGCATCCTCTGGTTTTGCCCCCCACTCTTTATTGGCTTTGTTACCCATGATTAAATACAACTCGCCGCCATTTTTAATATCATCATGACTAAACCAGGGCTTTCCCCAGTTAACGCCATTCAATTTTGCCGATTGTATGTATTTATTCTCAGTACCTGCGTTTTCAGCAATGATTTTGAATTCTTTCCCATTGGACAATTGGATAACAGATTCTCTGAAAACCGGGCTTCCAATATTATAGATCGGCAATCCGGGAGTTACAGGATAAAAGCCCAATTGCGAAAAAACAATAAAGGCCGACATACCACCACCGTCTTCGTCACCCGGGATACCGAGTAAATCGTTGCGGAACCATGTATCCAGCAAGGTTCTGATTCTTTTCTGTGTTTTCCAGGGTTGACCTGCATAATTGTATAAATATGGGATATGAAGTGAAGGCTCATTTGCCATCGAAAATTGCCCCACATTGCCGGTATGGTCAGGAAGTTGCGCATAAAATTCAAATTTACCTTTGCCTAATGGTTGAGAGAACATGTCATCCAGATTTTTGATAAAATTCTGATTACCATGCATCAGATTTATTAAATCGGCAATATTATGTTGTACATCCCAACGGTAAATCCAGGCATTATTTTCTCCATAATAGCCTCTTGCCCCCTGTCCTCCGGAAAAAACATAATTAAATGGTTGAATGAAATTTCCCTTATTGTCTTTGGGATGAAAAAACTGGGTTTTGGGATGAAACAGGTTACGATAGTTAAATGACCTGTTTTTAAAGTATTCAAAATCATTTGTATTTCCCAACTGTTTTGCGATTTGCGCAAGGCACCAATCATCATAGGCTGTTCCCAATGTTACGGCCACCGGTTGCCTTCTCTCAAAATGGTGTACTTCCGGAATTGTTTCAGCTTCTCCTTCTCTTAATGCCGGGATATAGCCATGTTCTTTATAAAACCTGTCCATCTCACCGGCAGGTTTGCCCGACCATGGAGCAAGTGTCTTCTCTGTAATACCTCTTTTGCAGGCTTCGTATGCTTTCTTTAAATCAAAATCTTTAAGACCTTTAGTATAAGCATCAATTACCGTTGCAACGGCGTGATTTGAATTCATTCTCCGGCTGTCGCCAGTAATCTCCGGAAATGTTGGCATCCAGAAATTATCCATTTGTCCGGCCATTCGGATAAATGAGTGGATGATATTCTGTTCCATTTCAGGTTCAGTAATAACCCTGAGCGGATGGCTGGCCCGATAGGTGTCCCAAATCCAGTCATCGGTATAAAATGGTTTTCCTTCATCGTTATGAACCTTGTTGTCGAAAGCACTGTAGTAATTCCCATCTTCCGAAATGCAAACAGGTCGCTCATACGTGCGATAAACCGAGGTGTAAAAAACAGAAAGCTCATTTTGAGTCCCTCCGCCTACATTTGTTTTCAGCAATGCTTTGTTCCAGATTTCCCGGCCTTTTTGTGCGATTTTTTTCAGATCGTAATGAGGGATTTCCCTAAGTAGATTTTTTGCAGCTTGTTCTTCGCTGATAAACGAGATTCCATACCTGACCATTAGCGAACTGGTATGATCAGGATATTTTAATACCAAACAGGCATTCTTTCCCCTGGCTATATTTGCATTTTCTCTTACTTTATCATTTATCAAGGCCACCTGATTCATTGGTTTTGTTTCCGGTTCGAGATAAATAAAAACCTTTGTGTTGTTTTCCAGTTGCTGATAGCCGGTAATTGCTGTGCCATTCCATTTTAATTCGCCATCCTTTGAATTAATAATAAGCGAAAGCGGTTCCTTTTTATTAAACTCCATGCTGTATATGGCCGCCTGATGAGAAACAGCATATTCTATGCTGGTCTGTTGATCATCGAGATAAACAGAATAAGAGTATGGTGTTACTTTTTCGAGATCGTAACTGAAGGGGATGACAGGTTTTAAATCTTTATCACTTCCTTGCCAGGGACTTAGATTGAAAGCAGATCTGCCCCGATGGCTGGTAACCACCAAAGGTAACCCTTTAATTAAATCGCCGGTAAAGTCCGACCGTTCAGGGTAAACTCGTAACATACTGTTGGGCAAATGAATGGTCGGAAAAGTTGGAACCAACAGATGGCTGATGTTTCCCATGTATGGATTTACGTAATCAACAGGTTCATTTTGCAGTTGTGAATATCCCACCTGTGTTAGCAGAAAAAAGGACATCATCCAGAGAGCAATTCTTGTTTTCATTAGCTTTGTATTGTATTATAATGGATTGTGAATAGAATGCATATATTTTTCATATTTTCTGATCAAATCTTTTTTAATCTGAGGATATTTATCAGACACATCAATGCTTTCCGCAGGATCATTCTCCAGGTCGAATAATAGCATTTCCCCATCTATTCTTCCCGGCTTGACACCTGGGTAATCAGCTGGAGTTGCCTGAGCAAAAGGAGCAATAATGGTTGTACCATCAGGCCCTCTTTCGTCTTTCCAGTTTGTCAGGTTAATTTCCCGGTAAAAGTCAGGTTTTTTCAGAAACAATTTCCATTTTCCATCCCGGATGGTTCGTATGGTTGTATCTTTCATCGAAAAGACAGGTGAATGATTGTCTGATTTGCCTTTAATTATCGCTGAAATATTCTGACCATCGAGTTTTATTTCCGGATTAGTTTTGATACCTGTCAGTTTCATCAAGGTTGGCATTATATCAAGCGACCAGCAAGGTGTTTCAACTTTTTTCTGCTGCGGAAATTCTTTTGGATAACTGATGATAAACGGAACACGAATTCCCCCTTCCCAGTTTGTGGCCTTCATACCTTTTAAACCGCCCGTATTTCCGCCATACCAGGGGCCGTTATCCGACATGAAAATTATTATTGTGTTATCGAGTATACCCAATTTCTTTAATGCATTAACCACCTCACCAGTTGACCAATCAAGTTCTTTGATAACACTGTTATATAATTCTTTAGAATTCCCCTGTGAATAAAAATTATCGGAGGCTGCCAATGGTTTGTGAGGCATGGCATGTGCCAGATAAAGAAAAAATGGTGAATGTTGATTACTTTCAATAAAATTCAATGCTTTGGCTGTATATTTTTGGGTAAGTAATCGCTGATCCACCTTATGTTCAACAGTATCCATATTTTCGATGATCTGGACAGGGCGCATATCGTTCGAATACAGGATTCCGTAGTACTCATCAAAGCCATGTTTAACAGGAAAATATTCAGGTTTATGTCCCAAATGCCATTTGCCGATGCACTTGGTGCGATAACCTGCGCCCTGAAAAAGCTCAGCCATTGTAACTTCAGAAGCTTTTAATCCAATGTTATTAATTCCAGCATCGGGTGCAGGATTTTGAACCATTCCGTGCCGAAGCGGAAATCGTCCTGTAAGCAAACTTGCTCTGGATGGAGCAGAATAAGGTGTTGGAACATAAAAATTGGTAAAACGAACGCCTTTGTCTGCAAGAGCATCTATGTTTGGCGTTTGTATCTGATTTTTATTATAACATGAGATTTCGCCATAGCCCATATCATCGGCTAAAATAATTATGACATTGGGGTTTTTTGCGGCCAATGAAACACTCTTGCCTGATAGCAGAAAGCCATTCGTAACCAGGGATGTTGTAAGAAGAAATGATCCGGAGATAATTTTCATGATTTCTAATTTTTTCGGAAATTAATTTCGTACAGGTTTTGTAATTCCATGAGATGTGGAACCATGAATCCATTTTGCAGCTTCGCCGGTCAACCACAGATAATAATCAATGCTGAGGCCGGATTCTATTCCTACAAATTTACCACTTCCGTTAAGTGGCAGATCACCTTCTTTTTTACATTTATAAATTGCTGTCCCTTCATCAATTTCATCAAACATCGCTACGTAAAGCGATTGAGCACCTGCCTGTTTTGCACCCGCAACCTGTTGCCAGAAAAAATCACCCTTTAGCCTTGGTATCTGATTATACAATGTAACATCATTTTTAAGATTCCCCCAACTAAATCCCGGAAAGACCAGCGGAACATAATCAATTTTATTCAACGAACACCAGTTTATATCACCCGCAAGTGTTCCCGAGGCTGTATTAGAATAGCTTTCGGATTTATATCGCCCTACGGCCCATGGCATTATTATATCAGCAGCTTTTATAACCGTGTGAAGAGCCGGATTATTTTCGGTATCTTTGGTTAAAGTACGCCAATAGTAAGGTACGCCAAGCATAATGGACACCTTTTTTTCAGGGCCTTTCAGGTTAGTTACCAGCGATTGAACATCGGCTATGGTGTATTTGCGGTTGTCGTTAAATCCTACCCCCCAGATTACAAGCAAAGGTTTTTTATTATGCCGCAAATAGGTAGGGTTTTTTACATTGTCGAAAAGGGAGAATGTATTTTGAAGTTCATTCCAATCGTTTATTAAAATCTGCATATCTGCAGAAGAACAGCCACTCAAGTCGTACATCACGCAAACTGCTCTTTGGTATTTTTTAGCCGCTTTAAGTGCATTTTCAAGTACTTTATTGAAATGCCGTTTCCCCTTTTCGCTTTTTATCTCACTTATAAAGCGTTGCATAAATACACCATCCAAGCCATATTCTTTCATCCATTTAAAATGGAGATCAACACTTTCTTCGTCGTAAGGACTATAGACAAAAGCATCGGTTCCATCAGCATATTGAAAAGATGTTTTATATGTTTTGGAATACTCAGTAACATCGGGCCAGAAATCTATGGTATTCATTCCCGGTTCAAATTTTCCGCTTTTTTCATAATGATGCCATCCTCTTTCAGCACCATCCCCTTCGGCTGTAAACCATCCCTGATACCCCGCCATTACCAAACCTTTATAGCTTGTATAAAAGCAACCGGTCTCGTCGTAAATTTTCTCAATTGGTTTTGGTGGTATCTCCTCTTGTTTTTGCTCTTCTTTAGTTGAACAATTCAGGCACATTATAAGTGCTGTGACAATAAAACAGCTCATAGACAAGTGTATTTTCATTTTCATAATTTATTCGCTTAGCCTGCTATTCAGATTCAATTCTACAGAACTTATAACAGGTTTTTGCATATTGTATTCATTAGAAATCATTCTTTAATCTGACCGTTAAATGAAACCAAAATTAACCCCACTGTATTAATAGAATGATTAATTCAGCATAAAAGAGGACTTAATCCGGTATTAATATTTACTTAATATTGAAAATAGAATATGTATCAATTAACAAGCGCCCCAGGTAAGCATAACTTGCCACTCTATCAACCCCTTTTTCAGCCTTTGTTTTCTAATTTACTATAAATCGGTTAACAGCTTTTGTTTGTCCCGACTCAACTGAAAGAACATAGACTGATTTTTTCAGCATACCTGAGGCATCAAATTCTAAATGGGTTGAATTATTTAAGCATGTCTGATAAACGGTTTGTCCTTTGAGATTGATTATTTTAACCTGGGCATTATTCGCTTTTTCAAAGCCGGTTACAACCACTGAAAAGCTATCCTGACTTACCGGGTTAGGATAAACGGCAACATTCTTCCCAATTAATTCCGTTTCTGTATTTTTTATGCCAAGTGTTCCTGAAGAAATACTTACCACTGATGTACTACTTGCATCCAGATCAACTGACACATCCACCACATGAAAGGAGCTGCCGTCGAACTCCTGCTCTATTGCGCCATTTGTAACATGATAAGCATATCCGTAGGGCAAAACAAAACGAACCTTGGCACCAATTATGGGAAAATTGAATTTGTTAACGATTGTAGCTGTATTGTTACCCACAGTGCCATTGTTTTCGCATTGGTAAGTGAGTTTCAGATTGGGTACCCAGGTGGATGGAGCAGCTTCATCGCCGCTGAAAAGAACATTAGTTGATCCGGTTGTACCGGTAGGCGTTGTAAATGTCCCATCTGTATTATTAATTTTAAACAGATTGAATGCAAAATGATCTCTGATAGATGCTGTAATATATGCAACAGCAACACTGCCTATTGCAAAGGAGTATGGGTTAGCCGTATAAATATGATGTTTATCTCCGGCAAGCACTAAGCTAAGGGGTTTATATTCATTAATAGAATGATGCATCTTATTGTAGCAATGCGCTGCTGTCAGAAAAAAATTACCTCCTGCACCATCACCGGTCAACCAGGTTTTGGCATCTTCAACTTCATACTGGTGCACTCCATTACTTGTAAGCGACGTACCCCAGGCATTATTGAGGGTCATAAACCGACCGTTACCATATTTAAAAAAATGATTCTGGAGTCCCCAATAGTCGTTAACAAAATCGGAATTCTCCTGTACAGTTCCCTGAACCCAATCATTGGCATTGAGTCCCTCATGATCGCCAGGTGTTAAAAAACTTGCGGCTGAGGCTTTTGTCATTCCCTTTGTTCCTATTGCATCATTACCAAGGAAATAATGAATTTCTCTTTCCGGATGATTCCTGACATTGTACATATTATCGCCGGTTTCAATAATTATCTGGGCATCTATGATGTTGGCGATATCAATCATAGTCGATTTCTTTTTCAGCAAAACATCGGTATCATACCCATTCTGATACAAGTGACCATCTGAAATGTGCATGATATAATACTCATCTTTAAACTTTAAAACCACCTTAACACCACCATGGGAAATAACATCGCCTGTTGAAGTTTTTAACACAAGATCGTACCTCTCGGCCGGAGTGCCTACCGGAACAGCAACAGTTATTTTCTGGTTATAGGTATTGCCCGACAAGGGATCATAAATCCAATTGCCTTTCACAATACTCATGGTTACATTAACTTCATTGAAAGGCCCCTTCAGCTTTACGGAATTAACGGACTGCCCTGCATCGGCATTAAACCAAATTTCAAATGCTTCACCACTTTTTACAATGGCCGTTGTGGAACGCCAGGGATAAACTACATTACCACTCCAGACTGTGGTTGAAAAGCTGAATATTAACAGGAAAAATAAAAGTGCAAATGATTTTTTCTTTGCATTAAATATAGATAGCAATGTATGTTTTCTCATTTAAATTAAAAATTTCATCGGTTTAGAAAGTATTCTGTAGCAGTCCAAGTTTATTTTATTGGCAATTCTATTAGTTTACTATCAATTTCTTAACAACCCTATGTGAACCAGCTTCTACCGTGATAAAATAAATGGATTCTTTTAAAACATTAGTCAGTTCTGCTTCAATGAAAGTGGAGTTGCTCCAAACCTGTTTAAATACTGTTTTCCCCATGGGATTGGTGATTGTAACCATTACTTTGTCATTATTTTCGAATCCCTTCAAAAGGAATTTTAAACTACCCCTTAAATAAGGATTTGGATACACATGAACCGATAGTTGCACCCCAACCGGATTCGCCATTTCACTATGAACAGATGTACTTTTATTTTCCTCACCCACTTGTAAGAAATAATTAACATCAGGTGTTCCTGAGGCAACTGTTAAGCGGATCGTGTGAAGACCGTTACTGACCGATGTAAAAGTACCGGCATTTATGGTTGTCCACACATCGCTGGTTGAAGGAAGATGCACCGCTGTTGAAGCAACCCCGTCAACCGAAAACATAATTGAGGCATCGGCCGATGATTTATACCGGAGAAGAAATTTAGTTTTGGCTTGCAGGGGCAACTCCTTCCATTCCATCCATTCGTTGGCCTGGGAATTGGTAACATACCAGCCGCCAAGGTTGTCGGTACATTTCAAAACGTCGAGGTCTCCCTCATGCAAAAAGGCGGCACCACTATTTCCGGCAGTCAGGTCTGAGTATGCATCACAGGCCTCTACCTCAACACGTAAGGTGTCAGGATAAGGATTTTTAGTATAACGTCGTAAAATATTCAGCCGTTGATTGGGATAGTTGTAATAAAGCTTGTCGTTACTGCGCCATAATGCAGCCCCTTCAGCAGCATCGGTAAATCCTTCAGCCAAAGTTACTCTTGCTCCGGCCTTAATTGTGTTGTCCAAACCTAATTTAAGTCTTGTTCCCTGGTCACTAGTGCCCATGGCTGGTTCCAATACACCGTTTTGGGGTTCGGCAGGTTTTACAAATGAAGGAACACAAACACCGGCTTTTATGCCATTAAGTGTATTCAGCGTAAAAGAAGTTCCTCCGGCAGCCGAAAACCAGTTATGCGCAGCATCAACCATGGATGCAGTTAACGATTTATCTCTGTCGAACCAAGGCTGTTGAACAATTATATAAGGCACAAAACCAAAGGTTTTCTGGCACTGATCTTTGATATAAGAAACAATTTTCGATAGATTTCCATCAATATTAGTCATCCATGTTGATTTTACCGACCAGAAATAGATGACCATTCTATTGTCAATTTTATACCTCATATTCTCGGGTATGCTTTCAATAGCCAGTTTCAGATTGTAATCCCAGATATATTTGTAGTTATCAGTATTTCCGCAATCGAACATCTCATATTTTGACTGGTCTTTGCCATATAAATTATAGTTTCTGCTATTTTGCCAGGAGTTGGGACAATCGTCGAAAATACACAACTTAAACTTTGCATTCCGTTCTTTCATATACTTCACTAAAGTAGGGATGTGTTTTGGGTCACCCACTCCAAGGTCTTTTATTTGATTAGGCTGTGTTCCTCTGGATAGAAGAGCAATGAAATCAATACCGGAATAGTCAACTTCTTCAACCATATTTTCCCACCATTGCTCCATCCCTTCCCATTTGGTGGAAGTTACAGTAGGAAGGTTTCGTGTAACAATAGATTGGTTGTAAGGGTAATCGTGCCCTCCGTATATCTCGTTGTAATGCCAGCAAAAGGTAGCGCCCAAATCCTGTGCCTGGCCAAATGGCAGAGCAACAAACAGACTCAATATTGTGATGACAACACCTAAGTAATTTTTTTTCATGTTTTCTAATTTATTTCACTGAAAATACAATCCGTAATCCTATTGACAATCATTCATTCTAACCAATCTTTGCTTTATGGCATCCATAACTTTTCAATTGTTCAACCCATTTTTCTGCAACTTCGGACGATACTGTTTTCAATTCAGCAAGCGTTTCATCGAGGCCAATGCTGATTCGTTTGCTATTGCCCATAGTATGATAAGGTAATATTTCGATGCCTTTTAATTTGGGATACTTTTTATCCATATCGCAAATCGCTCTAAAATGTAACTCGTTATCATTTACTCCAGGAATTATGGGACAACGGAGTATAATTGGAACTGCAAAATGATATGCGGTATCCAAGTTTTTAAGAATCCGCTCGTTGGATACTCCTGTATATCTCTTATGATCAGCTAATCCGGTAACTTTGTAATCAAAAAGAAAAATATCAACAAAAGGCATAATTTGGCTAAACTTTTGGCTTGTTATTTCGCCCGATGTTTCTACGCAGGTATTCACACCCAATTCCTTGCACTTTTTCAGTATTTCCATTGAAAAGTCAAATTGCAACATAGGCTCTCCCCCGCTCAATGTCATTCCGCCACCTGATTTTTTATAGAAATCAAAATCGGCCATTACTTCATGCAATACTTCACCGGAAGTCATTTCCCGGCCAACCATCCGCAGCCCGCTATCATTGCATACCTCAACACATTTTCCACAAAGCGTACATTTATCGAAATCAATGGAATGATTGCCATCCGCAAAACGATGTACATTTTCCCCGCATACTTCTGAACATTTTTTACATTTTGAGCATTTATCGAAATGAAAAAACAGCTGAGGTTTTGCGATTCCTGACTCCGGGTTATGACACCAAAGACAATTCAGCGGACATCCCTTCAGAAATATTGTAGTTCTGATTCCCGGCCCATCGTGCAACGATGCCCGCTGAATGTCAAAAACAATTGCCTTTTCGCTCATTTTAAAGGTCGATGTTTAATAAGTTACCCGGCTAAGGATTTCCATTTGTACATCCCTGGGCAAATCGATATAGCGAGAACTAAAGCCTCCAATCCTGACAAAAAGATCCTTGTAGTTTTCGGGTTCTGTCAGCGCTTTTTCCAGATCGCCCCGGTTGATCACCGTAATCATAGCCTGTGCACCACCTTTTTTGAAATAGGTATCCAGCAGTACTTCAAACTGTGGACGGCTAGTGATAAAGAAATCACGGCCAAAACGCATATTCTGCACCGAACCGGCGTGTATATAGTGACTAGGTTTTACCAATGAATTGATAAGCGCCGTAATTCCTTTTTTGTCATTACCACCAGCCGGAGTATTGGCATTAGCCATTTCGCGCCCGGCTTTACGGCCATCGGCAGAAGCCCCCACCCACCGGCCAAGTATTGTGTTTTGTTTGTTGTTGATAAGCACATTCAGGTACCAGTCCAGGTTGGTCCGTTCGCGCTGATCGCGGATAGTATTGCACATATAATTGTGTAATTCTACCATCATATCATCGGCATAAGCGTCGTCGTTACCGTATTTCGGACACGCTTTCAGCATTTTATGCTCCTTTTCGTAACCCACAAAATTGTGGTTCAGCGCCTCAATAAGCCGTTCTGCCGAAATCAGTTTCTCATCGTAAACCATTTTTTTAATAGCTGTCAAACTATCGGCAGCATTTACACTGCCAAACGATTCCAGCGAACCTCCCAGATATTTGATGCCACCTGAAAAAATCCCTTTACCACGAGCAATACAATCGTCGTACAACATACTAAGATACAGGTAAGGAGCTTGTTTCCCCGATTCCACATATTCCAGCTCTTCGTGGTCGGCGAGTATTTCAATAAAGAAAGCCAGTTGCTTTTTAAAGGCATCGAAGAATTCTTCAAAAGTTTCAAATTCATTCAGATCTCCGGTGGGCAGTCCTAATCGTTTTCCGGTAATCTGGTCAACACCATCGCGAAGTGTAATATCCAATGCTTTTAATACGTTCAACGAACCACTTGGCGTACCAAAACCCATGTGGTCAATTACAATTTCGCCGCAACCAAGGGGCATATATTGTTCAGCATCTTCAACCGGAACATCGTGGGCAGCAGCTACGCCAGGCACAAGCACATCGTCGTTATAAAGCAACGGAAAGGTATGCCCGTCACCAATGAGGGAAATTGATTTTTCCATTAAGCCGGGGTTCATACCTTCGTAAAAACGAAGGGTGGTCTGGGGCAAAATGGCGCGACCATAAGTACACATGGTTTCGAGTACCAGGAATGCAAACCGGTCGGCATTTTCCTCGTTTCTGCGGCCTTTGCCACCAATGATAACCCGGCCGTCTACATCGCGGAAGAGTTCGTTAATCAATCGCCAGTAGGAATGCATTAACGATAAAGCCTCTTCTTCGGTAATTATTCCGTTATCAATATCATGTACATAAAAATCTCCCAGGTAAACATCTACCCTTCCCAATTCCAACGAACCACAAATCAACGTATAAAGCCATGATAACTGCAGTGCTTCGTAAAACGATTCGGGTTTGGCAACTGCATTTTTCTTTAAAACCTCGGCAAGTTGGAGAAGCTCTTCTTTGCGTTTTGAGTCAGCACAAATATGGGCTTTCTGCATTGCCTGCATTTCGTAATGGCGGCAAGAATCGACAAATACATCAAGGGCAATAAGCATACCTTCATACAGCTTCCAATCTCCGCCGGAATCCTTTGACTTGTCCCTATAGCCTGCAATTTCGGTTTTCAGGCCAGGTATTCCAAGTCGCAGTAATTTATCATAATCCACAAACACGCCTGCCATACGATAAATCGGATTGGCAATCAGCGGTTTAAAATTATATGGAAGTGACACAATTTCGTCGCGAAACAATACAGGTAGCATTTTGGGAGTAAAAGCTGCTTCCACTTTAGCCTTTGAGGTTTCCTTTTTCCAGAAATGCAGCATTTCGTGCACGCCATCCCGTTGTTCCATTGGAATATTGCCTCTTTCAATGGCCTCGATAATTTTTTGTTCATGGCAAAAATATCCGTAAGCAGCGCCCCCTGGGGCATTGTGTGGACTGAAGCCTACCCAGCCCCAGAAGGTGCGACCGGCTAACCTGTCTTTTTCCTGAATTTCGTTTAGTACCGCCGGAAATTGCGCCTGATGACACCGGGCTTCGCGGATGGCGGTGTGTTCTTTTATGTTTTTCCGGTATGCTTCCGTGAAATTCAATTCCATTGAGAAATCGTCTATCTTTTGCATGTTGTTTTCTATTAATGTTTTTGTTGAATAATTAGCCTGAGAAACACCTCACCCCCTTCCCCTCTCCTCTCAGGAGAGGGGAGAAAGGATCGATTTACATTAGGTTTCATGAATTTTCTTTTATATAAGTTATAATTTCATCGATGTTTGCATAAGCAATGGCGGTGTATGTATCAGCAGCTCCATAATATATGGCTAAGCGGCCTGTGGCTCCATCGGCAAGTACGCCTGTCGGGAATACCACATTTCCTACGTAACCGGCTGTTTCGTATATTTTTTCGGGTGTCATTAACGGAAATTTGCAACGATAAAGGACTTTCCATGGTTCGTTAATATCCAGCAATGCGGCACCCATGCTGTACACAAAACTATCGCAGGTGTCGGTAACTCCATGATAGAGCAACAACCACCCTTCACTGGTTTCGATAGGAATAGGTCCCGGACCTATTTTCACCCTCTCCCATTTGCCGGGTCCACGCGTAAATACAATGCGGTGTTTCCCCCAATAAGTCAGGTCAGGGCTTTCGCTGAAGAATATATCGCCATAGTCCACGGCCATTCCTTTACCCATGGGTCGGCTCAGCATGGCATATTTGCCGTTAATCTTTTTCGGAAATAGCACGCCATTGCGGTTATAAGGCATAAACGCATTTTCGAGCTGGTGGAAAGTTTTAAAATCTCTCGTCCAAGCCTGGCCAATTGTCGCGCCGTAATAAGCATTACACCACGAAATGTAATACATATCTTCGATTCTGGTTACTCGTGGATCATAAGCCACTGTAATTTTTCCCAATGCAGAATCGGGGCAGATAAAATTGATTGGTTCTTCTTCAATAGTCCATTTTATCCCATCCGGACTTGTACCCAGATGCAGGTTCGGATCCATGGAGAGCGAATCGACTCGGAATACTCCAATAAAACCATCGCCCCAGGGTATAACGCAACTGTTGAATACACTGCGTGCTTTAGGCATAGGATGCAAATCGATGACAGGGTTACTGCTGTGACGCCAAACAATTTCTTTGCAATCAGCAGGTTTTGGCTCCCATGGCATATTGGGGAGGGCATCAGCAATGAGCGCTGTCTTTTTAATCGTATTATTTTCAGTTATCATTATAAATTTCTTATATTTTATTAATTATGAATTATTTATACTTCATTATTTAGCTGTTTATGCCACGCATTGTAAATGCGTACCAGCTTTACAAGTACCTAACTTCCCAGACTAACGAAAAACACCAGTAGCGCCACAACACTCACAACGGCAATGGACGATACAATTACCCCAACCAGGTCTTCCCTGTTCCACCGGCGAAATTCCCAGTTTGAATTCGGGAAAATCTTCAGATGATTGAAATGGGTTGGGTTAGCACGGGTAAGAGCCATTGCGCGGTCGTCGTCTTCGTGAGTACCAACAACAGGTGTAAGCATTTTGCCATAAAACTGGTTCAATGCTTCTTCATCTTCTCTCTTTGTAAACCAGGCCACCAGCATCAAAACCAGGAATGGAACTATAATGCGGAACAGAAAAGTAAGTGTTTCATTCAGTGAATAAGAATTTTTGGATAAATCCCAACCGAGACAATCCAAAGCAATCAATTCCACTTTCAAATAGCCTTTGCCGGTAGGTTGCTGATCAGGAAACACAATACCCTCACTCCAGAAAACTGATTTTTTAGGCAACAAAACCTTTTTCTCAAACTGCTCACCAGGCTTAAGCGCCTTAGGACGTTCGCCTTCGGCTTTTCCGGCGAGTTTTAACTTGTACCAACTATCGATTGCCCTGTCGCGTTCATGAACATCCATTTCCCTGGCTTGGTAGGTCCGGCTTACCGGTATTGCTTCGGTTGTTTTGCATAAATATTCCGAAGTGCGCACTCCCGGAACAGCAGGAAGTCCAAATGGCAACACTACCGTTGCAATAAACATCACCACCATCGAAGCCCATGCACCGGCACGGTTTGCCCTGCGCCAAAGCATTCCCAGCCAGAAAGCCGCGGCAAGGATACTGTTGAACATCATTGTCATTTTAAAAAGTTCGAACAAACCTTTGGATTGTGTGGCAATGTAAGCGGAAATTAACATGTACAATGCACTAAATACCCGACCTGCCCAGATGTAATGAGTCTCGGAACAATTTGGACGAAACGGGCGGTACAGATTATTGGTAATCAGAGCTGAAGCCGTAAGCATAAAAGCAGATTTGGAAGCCATCAGTGCTGCAATAAGGCAGGCAATCATCAGGCCAACCAGACCCATATTGAGAGGACCCAACAAATCGCGCGTGGCATGGCCCCAAACATAGTCAGGATCGGAGATTGTTCCGCCGTAAAGAACCACAGTCATCAGCGCCACTAGGCCCCACATTACACTCGAATACCGTTTTAGCAACATCCCCGAAACAAAACCATAGCGGGCAGTATAATCATCCTTTGCTGAACCACATGCAGTCATCTGATTTGCCTGAACAGCGGTAGCAAAAATGACCATGATAGAAAAACCCGCGATCCAATACCAGGAAAATTCAATCAGGCTCGGCGATCCCCATAATTCCAGAAACGAAGCGGGTAATACGTTGTGCATGGTCGAGAAGGAACCCAATACCCCCTCAGCGCCAAATTGCAGATTAATTTTGGCCATTGCGAAAGGGATTAGCAAAATAGAGAGTAAAATAATAAACATCCCCTGAACCAGATCGACCATGAATGCCGCTGCAAGCCCGCCAATGCTGGCATACAACAATGTAACCAGGGCAACAACTATAATTAGCCAATTTTCATTCACATACGAATATTCTTTCTTTGGATTTAGCTCCTGCAATTCTACCAAACGCGACTGCTGACCGGCAGAAAGTAAAGCAAAATCGGCAGCTTCCAATTTCTCGCGCTCCACAGCTTTGTTATATTCCGCACGTTCCACTATGCTATATTCTGCTAAAGGTTTCGATGCAATTGCCGATACCGTTTTCGACATAGCCACTAAGCCAATGGCGGCTATCAACACGAAATATATCGTTTGGCACACGGCATAAAAAGCAGCCATCCGTTTAGATCGGTAGCGTTCTTCAAAAAAATCGCCAAGGGTAAGTAAACGTAAGCGACGGTACCAGATGGATGTCATCCAGAAGACGGGCAGGTTTACCAGTCCACCAGCCAACATAGCCCAGATTCCCGATGCACCGTTAGAATTAACCATAGTGGTGGTAGTGGTAACGTTTTCAACCGAAGTTGCCTGTCCAAATGCGGCGAAAGTCTGAATTAATTTACCGAAACGCCGCCCCGCCATAAAATAATCTTCACGGTTTTTCACCAAACGAGCGGCACGGATAGCTATATAAACAATAGCCACAAAATAGACAACGACCACTGCAATGTCGATGAATGATAAACCCCAGAATGTATTATTAGTCATAATAGTTGTTTCATTAGTCCAGTCCTGTTCACCAGTTATCTGTCCTGAACGGAGCTACCGGCAGGCCCGACAAACTGAAAATACTAGCTTCTACATAGTTTTTATATCCATATCGCACTGATACAGGATTAGGTACTTTGTCGCTCCACACCACCAAACGGGTGGTGGAGGTTTCAATTTCGGCATTGGCAGGATGGAAAACCCGATCCTCGCCGGCTATTTCAAATCCCTTTAATGCAGTCCACATGGGATAAATCCCATTGACAGCATTTTTAAAATCTATGTAAATTTTTTCGCCTTTTTTCTCCATTGCTTTATAAACAGGCGGAGCATATCCAAAACCTTTCCGGCCGTAGGTAGCGCCTAAAGCCCATAATGCCAGCCGTTCACCAACAGTTTCTTTATCAGCAGGGTGAATAGAAACCGGGTTTCCAATATCCATAGTAGTTACCATGCCGGAATTGGGAATGTCGGTCATATTTTGAAGTTGGATTTCCCGTAAAATAGCTGCCGAAGTGCTATCGACGCCTTCGTACTTAAAAGGGGCAATCTGCACATAATAAAACGGAAACTCCCCAATATTCCATTTTGCGCGTAAATCGTTGACAAAAGCGGGCATCAGTTTTCCGTATAAGTCAGCATTTTTGCGGTTGCTTTCGCCCTGATACCATAAAAATCCTTTGATGGTGAAATTCGTTAGAGGTGCTATTTTGGCATTATACAAAACACAAGGGGTTGCTTGCGGCTTTTTAACTTCAGCATCATTGTCCAGGATAGATGTATTTATTTCTTTAAAAGGTTCTATTGCTTCCCGACTCATCCAGGCCTCGACAACCGAGCCGCCCCACGATGAAACAATTATACCAACAGGAACATTTAACACTTCCTGAACATATTTAGCAAAATAATAAGCAGCTGCACTGACATTCACTACATTTTCCGAATTATTTTCGAGCCATTCTCCCTGGCAATCAGTTTGAGGAGTTTTATTGAATTGTCTCACCCAATTTCCGTTTTTCGAATCGGTGGTGTACATGCGGATGGGCACTTTCGGATTTGCTCTGGCAATGATATTATTGCTCCCTTTTACCGGTTGCCTGTCGAACCCGCGCATAGGCATTTCCATGTTTGATTGTCCGGAGCAAAACCAAATTTCTCCGATAAGAATGTTATCCAATATAAGGGCTTCACCATCCGATATGGTTATCTGATAAGGGCCTCCAGCCTGAGGTGTGCTAATCCTGAGTAACCACGAGCCATTGCTGTCAGCAATTGTTGTATAGGACTTTTTGTCCCATGAGGTTTTTACTTTAATTGTTGCATTTCCGGCTGACCAACCCCATATTTTTACTGATGTTTGCTGTTGTAAAACCATATTATCGCCCAGAATACCGGGTAAATTCACTTTTGCATGAAGATTTGCTACCGATAATAATGAAACCAGAATAATCGTTTTCCAATAGTGAGCTTTCATGATGCCTTTTTAATAAGTAATTATCTGTATTTTTAAATCAGGTACCTGTTTTTCTTTTTCGTGAACAGGAAAAATGATAATCCAAAATGTCTTCTATTTCATTATCATTTAATCCTTTAATCCAATCCACTTTCTTTTTAAAAGAAAGCTTATCCATCCTTATAAAGGGACAACCATCAATTCTTAGAAGATACGGACAGTTATAGGCTAATCCATAGATATCAAATGCTTCAATTTTCCGGGTTTGAATGATGTTGTCCATTACCTATTCTTCTAAAGTCAATCTTAGACTTTTATTCGGGTTGTTTCCCATTACTATTTTCAAAAGCCCTCCTTTTACAATGTCCTCATGGTTGATTGCACCTTTCGTCAGCTCCTGCCCGTTCAACTCAATTTTCTGTATATAAATGTTTCCCGAACTGTTGTTTATCGCTTCAACCGTAAACTTTTTTCCTCCGGGTAAATTGAGGGTTGCTTTATCAAACAAAGGGCTTCCCAATACATAATTTCCTGAGGCTGGGAAAACCGGGTAAAAACCTAGGGACGAAAAAATATACCAGGCCGACATCTGCCCGCAGTCTTCGTTTCCGATTACTCCATCAGGGTCATCGTGGTAAAATTTCTTCATGATGTAGCGGACTTTCTCGGCCGTTTTCCATTGCTGACCAGAATAGGCATACAAATAGGCAATATGGTGGCTGGGTTCGTTGCCATGAGCGTACTGACCAATAAGGCCTGTGAGATCAACCAGTACTTCGGTGGAATCTTTAGGTTGAATTGTAAAAAAAGTATCCAATCGTGCGTTGAAAACATCTTTCCCTCCCAGGAATTTTATCAATCCTGAAACATTCTGAGGAGCCAACCACAAATATTGCCAGGCATTGCCTTCGGCATAATCGGCCGCCCAGGGCTTTGTAGATTTAAAGGGATCAAACACCGGATTGCGGGTACCATCACTTTTTATGCCTCTGAAAAAACCAACAGATGGATCGTAAAAAAGTTGGTAATTTTTAGCTCGCTTGCTGAAATAATTATAGTCTTCATTTTTACCTAAAGCTTTTGCCATCAAGGCAATACTGCCATCGGAAATAGAAAGTTCCATGGCCTGGGCTACTGTTCTGATGGATTTAGCGTCGGAAGGAATGGCTTTCAAAACGCTGGCATCGGATGGGATAACCTTAAAGTCGCGCAGATAATTAAGTCCGCGCAAGTCGGACATGGCTGTATTTTTGATGGCCTGATATGCTCTTTCTGCATCAAAGCCACGAAAACCTTTCAGGTAGGCCTCGGCCACTATCTGTAAGCTGCTGATCCCGGTCATAGTTTCGGTTTCATAGCCATTGAGGTGCCAAATAGGCATATGGCCCTGCTGATCGTTAATAGCCAACATGCTATTGATGAAATCATCCACCCGGTCAGGTGCAACTAATGTAAATAGTGAATGTGCCGCCCGGTAAGTGTCCCAGGTCGATAACACCGAATAGTTTTGAAAACCAGGCTTGTTATAAATTTTATTGTCGGCTCCCTGATAATCTCCATTGTGATCGTTGAAAAGCGAGGGGTGAATTAAGGCGTGATACATTGCTGTATAAAAAATCCTTTTATCAGATAAGTTTTTGGTTTCAATCACAATCCGTGAGAGTTCTTTATTCCATTTGGCATCAGCGAGTTTCGCTATTTCATTGAAATTCCAATCCGGAATCTCTGCTTCAATATTGGCAAGCGCATTATCGGCGCTAACAGGCGAAATGCCCACTTTCAACTGAACAAAATCGCCTTGGTTGAAACCAATTACTCCTTTTACCGTTTTTCCTTGTCCTTTTTTACCCGCAAGCGGTTTGTCTTCGTTATAGATAACCAGATTTTTAATGGGTTTTGATGAACGAATGGCAAAATAAACCTGCTGCTCCTTAGCCCATCCCGACGAGAAACGGTGTCCTTTGATGGTAAATTCGTCGGTTTGTTCCAGATAGGTATCGGTACTTTTGTCGTTAATCCCTTCCTTAAGATCAATCATCACGTGTGCATCTTTTCCTTTGGGGAAACGATACTGATGAAACCCTACCCTTTCGGTTGCTGTAAGCTCTACGGCTACTCCGTTATCCATTTTAACCGCATAATATCCGGGTTTAGCCGTTTCGTTTTTGTGGCTGAAAGTGGATAAATATCCATTGTGCGGATACTCCTGCCGACCTTTGTCAAGCTTTACTTCTCCGGCTATGGGCATAATCAGTACATCAGCCAGATCGCCTATGCCTGTTCCGCTGAGGTGTAACTGGGAAAAACCAATAATAAGACTATCGGAATAATGATAGCCTGAGCACCAGTCCCAGCCTTTGTAAATATTATTGGGGCCAATTTGCACCGCGCCAAAAGGCACGCTTGCTCCAACAAATACATGTCCATGGCCGCCGGACCCAATCATCGGATCGACAAACCGGGTTAGTTTCTGAGCCGCAATATTAATCTGAAACCCAAAAAAAGTGCATATAATTAAGGAGGCTTTATACATTGATCCTCTTAAAACAGAACTGTACATAATTTCTTAGAAATTAAATTAATGGTCTTTTTTTCACTCCTTCAAAATGGCTCGATTTATTTTTTTTCAACCACTCAAGCAGGCATTTACGAAGCTCTTCCGTTTTTGCAGCGTAGTTTAGTTTTTCCGGGTTATTACCAATCAGGTTGTTCATTTCGTAAGGATCATCATTCAGGTTATACATGGCATTGATCACCTTTGAAGTTTCAGAATAAGGAATAATTAATTTCCAGCCATCCTTTACAATCATGTAGTTGGATTCGGTATCGCCCCGGTAATCCCATTCCGTCACCACATATTCTCGATGCTTTTTATCATTTCCTTCCATTAATCCCCGCAGGCTTTTCCCATCCGACTTGTATTTTCCGGCTTTTGTATAATCCAGAATTGTGGGAAATAAATCAACCAGGGAAACATAGCCGTTTACCACAGTATTTTCTTTAATTTTCCCGGGAAAGCGAATAAATAAGGGGATATGGGCCGATTCTTCGTAAAACACATTTTTTTCGCGAAGGCCGTGCGCGCCGAGCATTTCGCCATGGTCGCTGGTGAAAATAACAAGGGTATTATTGGTCAAACCCAGTTCATCTACTTTGGCTAAAATTTCCCCCACCCAGTCATCAATTTCCGTAACCAAACCATAATAGTTAGAAATCATATACTTGATTTTGGCGGTATCGGAATATTCAGGATTTGCTAACCTTCCATTTGCTTTTTTATAGGGAGAGTTTTCCATATTATCCGAAATACTAAATGGCGGAACCATGTCTTTTACCGGGTACATGCCATAATAAGGCTCGGTTGGCAACATGGGGGCATGTGGAAAATGAAAAGAACAGGTAATGCTAAATGTCGAGTCTTTCAACCTTTCAATGGCTTCGATAGTTTGTTTTGCCTGAAAGGCAGTTAAACTATGCTCTTTGTCAATCAATAATTTTCCATGCAAATCTGGTTGAATGGACTTCAGCTTTTGCTCAACCACTTCTTCATAACTTTTCCCATAAAACTTATCCAGAGGATCGGGTATGTAAGGTCTTTTAACTGTTCCATCAAGCAACTCTCCTGTTTTTACTTTCCTTGCAGGAGATTTTTCGTCAAGGTAATCAGCATAAATATGAGATTGCCCCCCTGGACCAAAAATTGACTTCCCGTTTTTTGCCAATTGAATCGGATTCTTATATATTTCGGCATGAGATGAAAGCACATGCCATTTTCCAAAATATTCGCAATGATAGCCTTTGGTTGTAAGAATTTCATCGAAAGTAGGCATAGTCATTAATCCTTCCTGTTTAAAATCATACGTGTGTCCATTTGTTTTCACACCGTTATTTTCAACAGTAGTACCTGTCAGAATACACGACCTCGCTGGCCCTGATACAGCACAGGGAGTATATGCATTTTTAAAATATGCTCCTTGTCTGGCCAAACGGTCGAGATTGGGCGTTTTTATAACTTCATTCCCCGCAAAACTCAATGCATCAAACCTTTGCTGGTCGGTCATAATGAACAGCAGGTTGGGCTTTTTTTGTGCGTTTGTGTGTAATGAAAAAAACAAGCTTAAAAGCAGGCCGGAACCAGATTTCAAAACAGCTATATGAGATGGTTTCATAGTTTGTTTTATTAGTAGTATTTTTAACGGATCAGAATTCTTTGCTCAACTCCTTTTACAAGTGGATAATTAACATCCTTTAAATAACCCACCAATTTTGAGCGCAATTCTTCGCTTATCATTTTGTAATTAAATCGTTCAGGATTTGTGCCCAAAAGATTATTAAGTTCAAACGGGTCGCTTTTTAAATCGAACAGCGCTTCAATGTTATTGCCCCCGGTAAAATGCGTAGTCATTAATTTCCAATTTTCTGTCCGGATCATTATTGTTGGGACATTGCCTTTTGCAGACTCCCATTCGGAAACAGCAAAATCGTATTTTGGGGATTCTGTTCCTTCCAAAACACCTTTGAGCGAATAACCATCAGTTGGGATTGATTTGACTCCGGCATAATCAAGTATTGTAGGGAAAATATTGAGGACTGAAACCGGAGTTGAAATGGTTTGTCCAGCTTTTATTTTCCCCGGGTAACGAATTAAAAACGGCACCCGGACTGATTCTTCATAAAAACAAAATTTTCCGCGCATTCCATGAGCTCCCAACATTTCACCATGATCGGAAACAAATATGACCAGGGTGTTTTCAGCCAGTTTCAATTCATCCAGTTTATTCAGAATCTTACCCACCCAATCATCAATTTCAGTAACAAAGGCATAGTAATTCGCAGTCATATACTGCACTTTATCTTTTTCGTTATAAGGCGAAAGTATTTTACCCGGGTGGTATGGTGAATTCTCTCTCCGGTCCTGAATTGAAACAGGAGTAACCATATCCTTTGCCTTGTACATTGATGCATAAGGTTCCGAAGGAGTTATGGGCACATGAGGACAGTGAAAAGAGCTTGTAAGGATAAATTGTTTATTTTTCAGCCGTTCCAATGCAGCAATCGTTTGCTTGCCTTGCACTGCAGTAATTGTATAATCGGCAGGTAAATCGAGCACTCCATGAACATCAGCCTGACTCAGTTTATTTTTTAGTTCGTCTTCCGGGATAATACCGGTAGCTAAATATTTAAAATACCGGTCGGTCGGATCAAGTTTGTAAGGAACAGTGCCGCCATAGAATGTAGTTTCATACATTTCACCTGGTTTCAGTGGCCTTTTTTTGAAATTTTCCTGAATATATTTCACATAAAGGGGTTCCCAGTGAACAATAGGGTCGGTGCCTGTCATACCTTTTACCGGCAGGTTCATATAAACTCTCGCCATATGTTCCGGTGAATGGAATTTGCCGTAAACTTCGGGTGTATATCCTCTTTTTGCAAGAATTTCATCGAAAGTAGGAAAATAACAGTCGCCTGTTTTGGCATCCGTATTACCCCGAATTGTGGTTTTCTCCGTTAATCGCCCGGTTAAAATTGAGGTCCGTGCAGGTGCACTAACGGCACATGGTGTAATTGCCTGGCTAAAGTTAACCCCCTCGCTTGCCAGTCTGTCGAGATTTGGCGTTTTGATCAGTTTGTTCCCGGCATAACCAACTGCATCCCAGGCCTGCTGGTCGGTCATTATCAAAAGGACATTCGGATACCTTGCATTCTGCCCCGAAGCCACAGCAGCAGATGAAAGAAAACCGGTAATTAACAAGGAAGATGTATAATAAAATTGTTTCATTCCGAATTGTGATTTATTTAGGTCTTGTTTAAAATGAATGTTTGATATTCCAACTTGTTATAGTTTCATTTCCCATCCATTTTCATAGCTTCTCCTCCAAAGTTTTGAAGCTTCTTTGTTTCCTTTGATATGCCCGGTTTTAGGATCACAATGAAGTGTTGAGCCAGTGCGTTGGGCAATGTTTGCCAGGTGACAGAGCAGCACACTCTTATGGGCTTCCTCGATTGAAGCGGTAAGTTTTGCATTACCACGTATGGTTTCAATAAAATTAACAAGATGAGCTACATCGGCATTTCCAGTAGAACTTACTGTATTGGTTGAACTTGCGTTAATGTCGGTTTTTATTTCTTTAATAATTTTATTCTCCATATCATAAAATTTGGTTCCATTAACAAGAGTACCTTTCTCACCATACACAATGAAACCTCTGCTATCCATTTCTACCGGGTACGAATTGCAACTCCGGCCTTCCCAGGTGATGACTTTGTCATTCCCAAATTCGAACGATGCTATTTGTGTATCTGGGGTTTCCCAATCGTCTTTGGCTGCATAACGTCCGCCAGACGAGTTTACCTTTGTGGCAAAATCAACATCCATAAACCAGCGAAGACAATCCAGTTCGTGGTTGGCATTGTTGCAGGTTTCGCCGGTACCCCAGTGCCAGAACCAATGCCAGTTATAATGTACCAGATTGTCCTTATAATCCCTGCGGGGAGCAGGTCCTTGCCATAAATCAAAATCGAGCGTTGAAGGAACGGGTATTACTTTACCGGTACCAATTGGTTTGCGGTTGTTGGTGTACCACGATTTGCCCATATATGGCTTACCTATAATACCTTCACTTACTAACTTTTTTGCCTCTATCAAATAGGGAAATGAGCGGCGTTGGCTACCTACCTGTATAAGTTTATTGTATTTAGCACTTGCCTGAATCAAAATTTCACTTTCCCAAGGATTATGACCGGCGGGTTTCTCAACATAAACGTGTTTGCCGTTTGCAATTCCCATCAAAGTAGCCGGTGCATGCCAATGGTCGGGAGCTGCAATTACAAGAGCATCAAAATCGTTTTTAGCGACTAATTTGCGAATATCTCTTTCAAGCATGGGCTTGCGTGGGGAATCTTTCAGGGCATTAAAGCCCTTTTTTATTGCACCATCTTCCACATCGCAAATGTAGGCTACTTCTACTCCCGGAATTTGGGAAAAGTATTTAAGGTGAAAAGCGCCCCTACTGTTAACACCCATTAAGGCAATAACTACTTTGTTGCTGGGAGCATTTTTTCCGAATATCGGAAAATTTAATATCGTCAATCCACCGGCTGTGGCCAGAGAAGTTTTTCTTACAAACGAACGTCGATTCATCATTTCTTTATTTTTTTGTTTTATTTATTACCTCCTGTTTACCAACATCGGATATTTGTGCGGAAAAATCCTGATAGTAAGCTCTTAGCTTTTTAATTTCAGCCTGATAAGCCTCATTTTTGATTTGATTTTTCACTTCGAGCGAATCGGATTTTCGCACAAAGAATTGGTCACCAAATGACCGGAAATCAAATTTCCGCATGGCATCGGTGGGGTCGATCATCATCCCCAGTTTATAGTCTCTGGTAATTACCGTTGCCTGCGACCAGCTTTCCGACACAATATACTCGCGGTTCACCGGCTTCCCTTTGGTAAGCGTCTTAGCTATGGATTGTCCCTGAACAGGATACTTGGGTTCCGGCATTTTTAAGTCCAACAAATCTATTAAAGTTGGATAAATATCCACTAAACTCACCAATTCGGCTACTCGTTTGCCATTCTGTTTGTTCCCGGGATAACGGATGATTAAAGGAACATTCAAAATATCTTCATACACATTTTGTCCAAGCGCTGCTTTTTCAACCATTCCATGATTACCAACAAAATCGCCGTGGTCGGATGTGTAAATCACAATAGTTTCATCGGCTATACCGGCATCTTCCAGTGCTTTGAGTATTTCGCCAACGCAATGGTCAATTTCGGTAACCAATGCATAATAAGCTCCAACGTAATTGCGCCAATTTTGCTCATCGGCAAATGCCTTATCGACATTCCAAACCTTATTCTCACCTTTTCGGATGGACTGCATCATTGGAGGAATATTCTCTTTAGGTTCATAAAGACTGGCAGGTTTACTGATCGAACTTCCATTTATCCGTCCGATTCCCCACGCAGTAGCATCGTACATATCCATGTACTTTTTTAATGGAGTGTAGGGTTGATGAGGCCGGTAAAATGTAGACCAACAAAAGAATGGCTGATCACTTTGCGCATGCTCTTTAATCATTTTAACTGTAAGCTGCGTAGTGAAAGCTTCCATGGTCATATTCTCTGGCAAAGTAGAAACACGGGTTCCCAAATCGGCAATGGGCAATTTTTGCCCTGCAAACGACGAACATTCCGAACCTTTGCCAAACTCGGCAGCCCAGTCCATGGCAAACTCTTTTCCATAGCCATTTTTCTCCACCCATTCAGTATAACTATTCCCGGGTGTTTCGCTGCATAAATGGCTTTGCTGCTCATCCCATCCGGCATCAATACCACCATGGGTGTGCCTTTTTCCGAATGCATAAGTTCGATAGTTATTCTTTTGAAAAACAGATGCCAACGAAATCGTTTCTTCCATCACAGAAGTTCTTTCGCTGTTTGAAAGCAAACCCAGCGTGCGCGGATATAATCCCGACATGAGTGAAGATCTGGAAGGGGCGCTGATTCCAACGGAACAATAAGCACGGTCGAATACTACCGACTGGTTTGCAAGTTTATCCAGGTTCGGCGTTATCACATCAGGGTGACCTTCAAATCCCATCACATTTTTATGGTGCTGATCGGAAAACAGGATGATGACATTGGGCTTTTTCTTCGGGGATTTGGTTTTTGTACCATTCGCAACTTGCGAATGGGTATTAAAAGCCATTAATGTCAGGCCCGCTGTTAATTGTCCAATTAATTTGAGGTTTTTCATAGAAATGATAATATCTGTTACAATTTCGCGAGAGGAACTGCATTCTTCCCCCATTCTGTATTTGGCAACTTGCCCAAAACCAGTTCAAGTGTTCCACCTGCCATCAATTGCTGATGTGTAAAGAAAGGTGAATCGATTTCCCTGCCATTGAAAAAAGCTTTCTGAATGTATTTATTCTCCTTGCTTGCCTCTTTTGCAATTACCGTAAATTGCTTTTTGTCAGCTAAATTGATTGTTATTTTTTCAAACACAGGACTTCCTATGGTATAAATAGGCAAACCTGGAGTTACCGGGTAAAATCCCATCGCCGAAAACACAACAAACGCCGACATACCGCCACCATCCTCATCACCGGGAATTCCGAAGATATTATCCTTGAACCAGACATCGAGCAGGAAACGGATGCGTTTTTGCGTTTTCCAGGGAGCACCGAAATAGTTATACAAATACGGGATATGAAAGGAAGGTTCGTTACCCATCGAAAATTGGCCGACCAATCCTGTTGAATTTGATCCATCTACATAAAACAGATTCTTTTTGGTGTCCAAAGGTTCCCTGAAAAGTTGATCGAGGCGTTCTTCTGCCAGTTTCTTTCCTCCCAGTAAGTTTATCAAACCATCAATATCATGTTGCACATTCCATGCGTAAGTCCAGCCGTTATTTTCGTCATAATATTCACGAAAACCTTTACCTCCGTCTAATTTCGGGTTGATTTTTATCCACTCGCCTTTATCGTCCCTGGGCATAAAAAGCCTCAATTCAGGATGCCAGAGCTTGGAATAGTTTTTTGCCATTCCGGAAAATTTCTGATAGTCATTCTCTTCTTTGAGTTCTTTGGCCAATTCGGCCAATGTCCAGGCATCATAGCTCATGCCCAGCGTAACAGCCACAGGCTGCCTTTTTTCAAATCCATCCACCAGGGGTTCTGTTTCTTCTTCCCCCGGTCGAAGGGCAGGAAAATAACCATGGGTATGATAAAAATCGTCAATCGCAACTTTGGGGATACCTTGCCTCCAGGGTATCATGGTAGCTTGGGTCAAATTCTTTTTTACCCCTTCGTACGCTTTTTTTACATCAAACCCTGAGATGTTTTTCCGGTAAGCATCAATAAACAGTGCCGATGAGTGATAACTATTCATGCACAAGTGGTTACCCAATGTTTGGGGGAAAGTAGGCATCCACCCGCTTTGTTCATACATCTGAACATAAGAATTTAAAACATCGCTTTGCATTTTTGGATTGAGAATGGAACTTAATGGATGCTTGGCAAGGTAAGTATCCCATATCCAATCATCCACGAAAAACGGCCGGTTACTTTGGTGAACTTTTCCATCATATCCGCTGTAATACTGACCATCTTCATTGATGTCGACCATTCTTTCATACGTACGGTACAAGGCTGTGTAGAACGATCGTTTCTGGGCTTCGGTCCCGCCGGTGACTTCAATTTGATTGATTACTTTTTCCCAGGCTTTTTTACCATTGGCAACAGTATTTTCGAAGTTTGCATTGGCTACTTCGGTTTTAAAATTCTTCTTTGCCTGATCCATGCTGATATAGGAAACCGCATATTTTATTATGGCTGTTTTCGCCTCATTTCCGGAGATGGTGATTGACATTCTCCCTTTTGATTCCCGTATCTGAATATCAGTCAATGGCGCGCCTTTCAAATCGGTAAACTCTCCATAGCAAAAAACTAACATTGTGCGTGTTTCAGGCGAGGAACCTTTCGTTTTGTATGTGTATTGCTCCGTCATCGAAAAAGTATTTCCACCCACGGCTTCGCCTATCATCGCTTCGGTTCCTGAAATCAGAATATTCTTCATCTTAACTGTGGATGGAAAATCAATTTTATACATGGCACATTTTTTTGCCGGGGCGAAACTCACCGAAATATGATCTTCAATAAGATAAGTTGAATAATACCACGGACGAACCACTTCGAGATCGTGATCAATATTCATTTTAGTTTTCCACGATTCCGCAGTAATCTCTCCCAGGCTTACCTTCATTTTAAGGATACCTGCGGTGCGGTGTTTTTCAACCTGGAATGGCCACGCAATTATCTGATCATCAATATAATCGGTTTTAATCGGGAACATACGGACCATTTGGTTGGGAAGGCTAAATGTTGGATAGGTGGGAACCAAAAATTGCGAAACATTTCCAATTGTTGGGTCCACATATTTTGTATAGTCTTCCTGCCCGTTTGTCAAAGCAAAGGAACATATTGACAAAGCAACAGTTGTTAGTATCTTTCGTAGTTTTTGCATTTAGTTTATAGGTAAATTAGAAAGATTTAGCTTTTAATGTTTAGATAATTTCCCGAAATACGACTGATTTTTACCGCTTATCCTGAGAATATAAACCCCTTCCGGAAAGCTATTCAGGTCAAGAATTTCATTTGTACTGTTTGATTTTCTATTTATTATAATTTTGCCTGATAAGTTGTAAATAGTAATAGAATAATCACTATCCATATTCGTTTTCAGATTAAACTCACCTTTCGAAGGGTTAGGATAAACAATGAGGTTATTCTCCGAATTATTATTGTCAGCATTACTAATGCCTACCCCGGTTGATGGACTTTGCCAGCTGTTTCCGCTGCTGGTGGTTACAAATGTTGAGGGTGCATTGTTCTGAAACGCCAGATAACTATTATCCAAATCTGTAACAACATTCGTTGTAAAGGTTCCGGCTCCTGTAGCACCCGATTTGATGAGGAAGCCCTGCAAAGCCGGACGATTAATAGTATTACTGGTGAAAACAGCATTGGAGGTTTGTACATCAATGCCCAAACCGGGAGAATCGGTAATGGTGTTCGAAGTAATATTCGCACTTGCACCGTCGGCAACACATATTCCGCCGTGGCCATAAACAGGTCTTAAACCGCAACCACGAAGAATCAGGTTTTCGGTAACCAGTGCAGATTCGCAAGGATTTCCGTTGGTACCGAACTTGCCGATCCTCAGTCCATTGGAGGAGGTAGGGTCGGTAATTAAATTATCTTTTAAGATGGTATTTCTGCCGCCGGCAATACGCATACCATTGCCCCACATTGTTCCTATGGAAGTATTATTGAGAATCCTGACATCAACCATATTATTTGCTGTACCACCCCCATTCTGAGCGTTTAAAGCTATTCCGTCATCTCCGGAACCTATAATAAAGTTGTTTTGGGCAGTCATCCTTAGTCCTGCATAATTAGTCTGAATTGATGCGCTGTTATTCAGGTTGATCCCATCGGCCCAGCTTTCAATTGCACGGCAATCTTTTATTGTAACATCAGTGCCACTTAACCAGAAACAAGCGCCTAAATGTTGCGCCCAAACCCGCTGAATCGTATATCCCTTTGTACCCTGACAAGTCATTCCGTAATCATGTCCATTTATTAAATCCCTGGCGGTTTGGGGGTTAAAAATATACAGATCCTGCACATTACAATCAGTCAGATTCCACTTGTGCCTGCCACCAATAATGCGGGTGTTTTGGGTATACCACATTCCGGCACCAAAAATACTTATACCGGTTGCATTAATAATTCCTTTCGTATGAAATTCGCCAGCAGGTATCCACATCCCCTTACCCTGAGATTGGCAGGCAGTTATGCAACTCACAAAAGCCGGAGAATCATCAGTAC
This sequence comes from Bacteroidota bacterium, assembly GCA_020048915.1. Taxonomy (GTDB): domain Bacteria; phylum Bacteroidota; class Bacteroidia; order Bacteroidales; family JAAUTT01; genus JAAUTT01. Next base: position 59,455 of record JAIFLU010000041.1, read on the forward strand.
CATCATTGGCAACAGCGCCATACTCAGTTACCGAAAGGGTATTTGCAGGTTGCGTGAGCGGTGGGCCAACGTTTTCGAGCGTAACAAGGTCAATTTTATAATAGGCAGCCGTATTATCTGCATCTTTTTTGAGTGTGAGGGTGCTTCCCGCCGGAACTATTGCTCCTGTTATGAAAGCACGGCTCGATTCAAAAAAACGTTTTGCATAACCGGAAGCGGGATTGTTGTCAATCTGTTGATCTCCTGTACTGCCATAAATCCAGGTATATTTAGATGTTGTGCTAATTGTCTGGCGGAATTCGCCATTTACATACAGGTTTAATGTTGCATCAATTCCACCACCTGAAGGAGAATCAGGGATACAAACGCGCACCACAATGGCATTATAGTCGGCCGTTGTTGTCCAGGATACCGATTCGCCCGTTGCATCTAACTGTACCAACGATCGTCCCGACGATTCAAACTCAGCAGAAGGCTCAGCAGGTATCGCAAACTGGAAATGGGTAGTTGCCCCAATGCTCAATGTGCCGCTTTCTGCTTCATAAATCTCAAACGGAGTAACAGCCCCTTGTGCAACAGCATTATTGTATACAAAAACTACAAGGACAAAACAGAAAATAGAAATTAAATCAAATTTTAGTATTCTTGTTTTCAATCTCTTCCATTATTATAAGTGTTAAAATTTAAAATCACTATTCAATCCATATTTTTTGTGCTGAAAATTGAAGTCCACTCTTTGGTTTAATGATGTAAACACCAGGATGTTCCGGCAAGTCAATGATTTTTATTCCGGTAAAGGATTGGTTGTCGCTGTATATTGATCGTCCTGTCAAGTTAAAAATATCCACTCCATCTATTTTCATATTTTGGCTGTCAATTGTTAACTGACTGGATGCGGGATTAGGGTATATTCGGAACTGATTTTTAAGAACAAAGGCGCTCACTGCCGACAGGGGAATTCCTGTCAGATTGCGAGTTCTAACCCCATCATAGTTGGTTGATTTATGATTTTTCAACCAGGTAACCAAATCGGTATGCAGTTCATTTACTTTTTCAGAGTACTGTTTTTTATTTGGATTACTGCCCAGCAGGTTGGTCATTTCATAAGGATCATCCTTCAGGTTGTAAAGCGCATCAACAACTGTTGATGTAGCAGTATAAGGGATAAACATTTTCCAGGAATCTTTTAAAATCATATACCCCGGAACCTTGTCAGTACCGCTCAACCATTCGGTTACCACATATTTGCCATGCGTGCTGTCTGTTCCATCAATAAGGCCACGCAGACTTTTACCATCCGAAGCGGGACCAGCCACACCGCAATAATCCAGGATTGTATTATAAAGATCAATGTTTGAAACGTAACCATCTACCATTGTTTCAGATTTAATATGGCCGCCTGGAAACCTGATAATAAGGGGAACATGCGCTGACTCTTCCAAAAACACATTCTTTTCGCGCATTCCGTGTGCACCAAGCATTTCGCCATGGTCGCTGGTAAAAATAACCATAGTGTTTTCACTTAGCCCAAGCTCATCCAGTTTATCCAGAATTTTTCCAACCCAATCATCTATTTCTTTTACAAGTCCGTAGTAATCTGAAATCAAGTATTTTATCTTCTGAGCATCGCTATATTCAGGATTTTTCGTCCGTGAATTAGAATTCAGATAAGGCGAATTAGCCATAGGATCGTTAATACTAAAGGGAACAGGCATATTATTAACCGGGAACATATCGGAATAATATTTGCTTGGTAGCATTGGCGCATGAGGAAAGTGAAAAGAACAGGTAATACTGAAGGTGGTATTTTTAAGGCGTTCAAGGGCCTCTATCGTTTGCTTTGCCCTGTATGCTGTGAGTGAATGCTCATCGGGTATTGATATTGTTCCGTGAAGGTCGGGCTGGGCATATGCAATGCCGGAATTATCTGCCTGAGTTTGTGTCATTCCATACCGCTTATCCAGGATATTTGGAATATAGGGCCGCTCGGAATAAGTGTCATATAATTCTCCCACGTTAAGAGCTGCCTTCGGGAAAACCTGGTTCAGATAGTTGTCTTTATAAAAACGTACATCGCTATTTGAAGCAAAAATATACCTCCCGCTGGTTGCATACTTTACCTCATTTTGGTAGCATGAAGCAGCAAATTCAGGACAGTGCCATTTTCCATAATACTCGCAATGATATCCGCCATCGTCGGTCAATACCTGATCAAAAGTTTTCTGAGGCATAAAGGAGGGGGACTGTGGTGTTCCCGAATCTGCCAGACCATTGTTAATGATCCCGTGGTTTTCAACAATGCAGCCGGTAAGAATGGAGGCACGCGCGGGGCCACTAACAGCGCATTGAGTATAGGCATTCTTAAACCAAACTCCTTGTTTTGCCAAACGGTCCAGATTAGGCGTCTTCAATATCGTGTTCCCTGCAAGGCTTAAAGCGTCAAACCTTTGCTGGTCAGTCATAATAAACAGCAGATTTGGCTTTTTTTGTGTTTGTGCCTGAATATCATTATTCAGCAAAAATCCACCAATGGCAATGAAGCCTAAATGCAGGCCTTTATAAAAATCAGGTTTCAAATGAAGATGCATTTAATTTGGTTTTTAAATTGAAAAGGATGATGAAACTATTTTCGTCCACCAATCCTTTCCAGTAAATGAATTGTAAACCAATCGAAAACAAGGCATGTTATATTATGCAAAGTCGCAAATGCTAACATTCTATATTTAACTCTTTGCGACTTCGCATAAAAAATTCAGAAAACACCTATTGTTGAAGAACTACAGTTTTGATATTTGTATAATTATACTTTTTAAAAGCATCATTACTGTTTACCCCTCCTCTTACATAGTAAGTTCTGTTTGGGTAAACCACTTTTGCCTTTGAAAGAATGGTTATAGGATTTGCGGTAACATTTACCTCATCGTTAGTCAACAAAGCATCAAAAGTAGCCGCCCCTGCATATTGTGTAGGAGAAATGAACAATCTGTATTTAAACGGAGCGGGAGCAGTAAGGCCATCCACTATATTGCTTGTATACTTGATTGTTGCCTGAATATACCCCTCTTCGTTAATAAAAGGCTCAGTTACCCATTCTACATTCTGATATGGAGTAACTGTAAAACTCTTCGTAATACTCCCCGAAATATCAACAGTATCTCCGGCAATATTGTAAGGATAAAAAGCGCCTTCGATAGGAGTCATTACGTATTTACCTGCGAATATTTTGCTATTTACATAAGAACCATCCTGTTTTACAGCCAGGTAGGTTGGTGTTATAGCCTGCCCACCTTGTTCTGTTATCCAGGTAAGTTCTTCCATTTTTATCTTCATACTACCCTGCCCCTGATCGAATTGAAGTGGAAGTCCACTCGGATCGAGAATTTGCCCCTGAATGGCTGCATTGGGGCCTTCGTAATTATCTTTTTCACAAGAAGATATAGATAATACGAAAAATGCCATACAGAGAAAATAAAGTATTTTTTTCATATTCAAAACTTTAAGTTTTTGTTGAATTAAATTGAACATTTGCTTTATTACCATTGCAAGTTTTGCTTTAGCAACGGATTACTGACTAATTCACCGCCAGGTATACCGAAATAGTAAAATTTGGTGGCAAAACTAATTCCACTGGCAGCTCTTTCTGCAACTCGAGCATCGTAAATATATTTCCCCACGGGGTTACCTGCAGGATTAAGGGTTGCACCTTTAGCAAAAAGGAACGGGCTTAGCATTCTTCGTCTGTAATTTAATATTTGAGCATCGGCTGTAAACCAACGACGAATGTCCCAATAAAGTTTATGCTCAAATGCCAGTTCTTTATAGCGCTCAACCCGCACAAGCTGCAAACCCCGGGTTGGGGCAGCTACAAATGATTTAGGCCCGGTTCCCATGGCCAAACCCGCGTCGGATGATAGTTCTGCTGGGCTTGTCAGTAATGTTGCTCCGGCCCGATTGCGAATCAGGTTTATTTGGTCGAAAGCATCGGTTTGCATATCAACACCCCCATAATTGGCAACGCCATTCTGCGCTAATTCCAAGGCAGCTTCGGCACGGTTTAATATAACTTCAGCCAAACGAATGTCTATCCAACTTTGAAAAGATGAATGCAACTTTGTTAAGGAAGGTGTTAAGGTCAGATCGAGCCATTTTCTTCCATGAAAACCAGTTATAGTAGTCGTGGTACCTCCGGATGTACCCCATGGCCCATCCATTCCATTTTTCTTAAGCTTTACACCAGTTGATGTTTCTAAAGGAATTTGAACATATACTCCTTCAGTAGTTGTTAATACATTATTCTTAAACCATGTATTTGAAGCATAGGCGGTTGTTGTTACACCATCATCCTTTACAAATTTCTGAATTGGCGTTGAAAAATCTATTGCTTCTTTAATTATCCCTTTTCTGATGTCAAGTTCAATTGTTTTATAAGTGTTACCCGGAATTAAAATACTTGCTTTTAACCGGGGTTCGGCATTGGCATATAAAGCCTGGGGGCCATCGTAAACAATATAATTGTTGCTGGCATCAACAGTAGCAATTCTTCCTGTAGCAGGGCTAATAGGAAGCCCGTCAAACAACTCTACCCAATCAAGAGTTACATTGTAGCGGTCGCCATAGGTCGAGGTCATACGCGGTGTACTGTAAATCACATCAAAACTATGCACATAATCGGGATAGCCGTATTGCCTTATAAAGATACTTTCTTTGCTATCATTTGCTTTTTCCCAAATATCGGCAAAATTTTGCACGGGATCGGAAGTCACTTTTGCATCGTATAACCCATAAGTAGTTCCATCAAATAGTTTAGCGGCATCCCATGCAATCTGAAAATAATTATTTGCATCAGTTTCGGGAATACCACAGAGCATCACACCATCAACAGTATTGTTATAAAGTTGTCCGTATCGGGCAGTTGAACCGGCAAATAAGGCAACCCTTGACTTCAATGCTGCAGCTACGTATTTATTTGCCCTGCCTTTTTCGCCTGTTGCAGGCATATTCTCAATAGCGTAGTCGAGGTCGCTTAAAATAAAATCAATACATTCCTTATGACTTTTACGGGGAATATAAAAAGTACTGTCGGTAAAGCTTTGTGGTTTATCCAAAATCGGAACACCTCCATAGCTTTTTACCAGATAAAAATAAACATAAGCGCGAATAAATCTGGCTTCGGCAATCCAGGTTTCAGCTCCGGCAAGTTTACCAATGTAATCTGGCAATTTCTGAATCAAGTCGTTGGCATTGCGGATAATTTTATAACCTTCACCCCAATAATTCGCATTAGGATGAAAAATGCCGGTTTGATTGCGGTTTATGGTTTCTCCAGTACTAACCATATCCCAGGAGATACTGTTCCAGAAAAAGAAGCCTTGCTGACCTCCAGCACTGGATGTATTAAAGTCTTCCATGGGTAGTCGGCCATATAAAGACCCCATATAGGCCTTTATGCCACCTTCGTTATAAATATCGTTATCTGTTAAGATATTTACAGGGGGAACATCCAGAGTTTCGCATGATGCAAATACCCCTAGAATTAAAAGATATAAATATATTTTTTTTAACATTTTCAAGTATTTTAATTGGTATTAGAAAGTTATGTTTACTCCAAAATTGATGGTTTTATTGAGCGGATAAGTATATCCACTATCTTCCGCAGGATGTTCAGGATCAAGAGCCTCTATTTTGGTTAAGGTTAAAAGATTATAACCACTTGTATAAACTCTCAGATCTTTAACCTTAATCCTTTTAAGTAACTTTTGAGGTACAGAATATCCAAGTTCCAAGGTTTTTAAACGGATATACTTTCCATCCTGAATCATGTGTGTTGAGTTAACATCGCCTGCTTTTGCGCCGTATTGGTATTTACCACTCACCCATTGATTGGCCGGATCGTAAGGATTAGCTTTGGGATCGACAGGGTGCCAGCGATTTGTTAAATAATCCAGTGCATTCCCATCCCATGCCAATGGAGTAGCTAACTGCTCGGCATAAGCTATATAAGTCATAGCTGTTCCCTGAAACATCATATTCATGTCAAAACCCTTATATTCCAAAGATAAGTTCAAACCAAAAAATACCAGGGGATTAGAAGGATAATCACCATCGCTATCTTTTATACCAATTGCTATCGGATGATCATCATTTCCATCAATTACGCCATCGTTATTCCAGTCCTTGTATCTAAAATCACCGGGCAAAATATTTGTACCTGTTGGCAGACTGGATAGGGATATTTCTTCATAAGATTGATACTGCCCATCGCCTTCGGTTCCAAACCAAACATCGTTGTACCGGGAACCTTTACCATTTTTCCAGTACGCCATGGAATTTCCATAACTAATTTTGTTACTCCCTTCCACATGTATTAGTTTTGTTCGTGTATATGAAAATGTTCCGACAGCTGAATAATTTAAATCTCCTACTTTATTCCTATGTCTGATTTCAACATCGACACCTTGGGTTTGATCACTATTTATATTAACCTGCGGCATATTGGTTCCAAAAGTACTTGGCACAGTTACATTTCTGTTAGCCAACAATCCTTCCCGATCCCGTTTAAACAGATCTACTGTAAAGCCAAGTTTATTTCTCCATAAATCAACATCCAAACCTATGTCGACAGTTTTGGAAGTATACCATGTAACATCCATGTTTGCAGGGGCGCGGAAACCTAATACATTAGTGAATACTCCGTTAAAAAAATAACCTGATGGATATTTACCCTGTTGAGTGCTGCCTCCGGCGTATGGATAATCATACCCCGAGATGAAGGAGTATGCATTTGCCGCAGCATCGTCACCCAGAATACCATAAGTTCCGCGAATTTTAATGTTATCTATAAAACTAAAATTGTTTTTGATAAATGATTCTTCCGATATTCTCCATCCCAATTGATAATTTGGAAAGAAACCCCATCGTTTATCTTCAGGAAATCTTGACGAACCATCATACCTGAAACTATATTCTACCAAATATTTACCTGCATAATCATAATTTACCCTTCCAACAATACCATTTGAAGTATAATTGTAAATCTGATCATTTGCTGAAGTTCCCTCCTGAAGTAAAGCATCTCCTACATAAAGCTGGTCAATAGGAATACTTAAAAATCTTTTGGCCGACATTTGATCTGACTTGCTTCGAGCCGATTCCATTAAGGCTAGTAATTTGACATTATGCTTTTCGGCAAAAGATTTGTTATAAGTTAAAGATCCCTGTAACAAATAATTCTGCAAAAAACGGTTTGTGCGTTGAAAAAAACCTGGCGCATTTTTATCAACACCCGATTAAGTGTCGGTTGCAGCATCATAATTATACTCCTTATAAGCTTCTGAAAATTCGTAACCATCAATAAACTTAGGGTCAAAACTAGCCATACCTTTGGCTGTTAAACCTTTGATGAAAGGAACGTCATAAGTAAGGTCGGCCGATGAAGTGAATATTTTATTGGTTGATTTATTATAGCCACTCAAATCGATGCTGGTTGCACCAACTGCATTCTGGATATCTCCATTTGGTTTTTGCAAAAAATCAGGGTTATCGTTGGCATAGATGGGTTGTGAAGGTAGCGAACGCCACAAAAGTTTAAATACTTCCCGTGTCGTCATATCCTGTCGCATCGTTTTATCAATAATACCACTCAGTTTTACCGAAAACTTTAACCTTTCGGTAATTTTAGCATCAATATTTGCACGTAAATTTGCTTTTTCGTAATTCAAGCTATTGCTTTTGAAAAATCCCTCCTGTGTCGAATATCCAAAGTTGAAATAATAATTCATGTTCTCGGATCCTCCACTTACTCCAAGATTATGTGATTGTTGCGGAGCTGAATTGCGAATAGTTGCATCATACCAGTCGGTACTTTTCAGGGTCCCATTTCTGTATGCTTCCATTTGTTCATCAGTGAATGTTAAAGTCGGACTTAAATAGTTGTTTCTCAAATCACGTTCATTCATCAACTCCATGCGAGTTATTGCATCAGCCGGTTTTAATATCTCTGCGGGAATTTGAATACCATAATACCCTGAGTAAGTCATTTCAGGTTTCCCTTTTTTACCCTGTTTAGTCGTCACCAATACCACGCCGTTTGCAGCTCGCATACCATAAACTGAAGCAGAAGCATCTTTTAAAACGGTTATAGATTCAATATCCATTCCGTCCAAACGGGCTAAATCGCCACGGGGTACTCCGTCAATAACATAAAGGGGAGATCCCAGACCGCGGATGTCAAAAAGGTTATTAAAACTACCCGGTTCGGATGTTTTTTGCACAACACGAACTCCGGCAACCTTTCCGGTTAACATATTTTGGACATTCTGGTTTTTTGTAGCTGAAATTACTTCACTATTTATCGAAGAAATTGCGCCTGTGAGTGTTGGCTTTTTCTGAGTACCATAACCTACAACAACTACTTCTTCAAGATTTGTTATATCAGGAACAAGTTTAATATCCAGGTTTGTTTGATTTCCAAAAGTGATTTTTTCAGAATTATACCCTAAGAACGAAACAAGGATAACTGCATCGCTATTAGGAACCTCCAAAGTAAATTCCCCGTTCAAATCGGTTATAACACCAATTGTGGTTCCTTCAATTATAATATTGGCTCCTGCAATAGGTTCCCCATTTTGGGCATCAGTTACGGTTCCGGTAACTTTGTGTTGTTGCAACACAATTCCTGTGGTTTGATCTTTTGCTTTCGAATAAACAGGGGAGACCAGCACACTCAATAAAATGAGCAGCATTGTGCACGCCTTTTGAAAACAAAACCGCTTTTTCATAAATTGCTTTTTTTTCATAGAATTTAAGTTCAATAATGATTTAGTAATAGTTACTCTGATTAATTAGCGATAATTAGATACATTTTTATCATAGGCAGTAGAAGTTTAAATTTTGTTGTCTTAAAAAGATTTTCTCATTTGACACCGAAAGTAAACCCACTGCATTAACAGCACGATTAATTCATAATAAAGGAGAACTTAATTAAGAATTAATTTTTAATTAATTTCGCAATTATTTGATTCTGTATCGATTAGAAAACACAGACAATATACAATAAATGATATACCAAATTAGTTTGTAGAATAGAGGAGAAGGATTAGATCGGTAAGGAAGAATGACCCTGATCTGGATTAAAAATATTGGTCTATTTCACTATATCGCTAAATGATACGGCATAATCTATTCCAAGCGATAATTTATATTCCCGGCAGAACACATCGTAAAGATTTTTTGCCATTCCCATTTTACCAAGTTTATATACCAAGGAGCATTTCAAGGCAAATGCTTCATCATTCAGATTGTCGTGTATAAGAATGCTTTCGGCAATGTGATATAATAAACTCATATTATCATTGGTCATTACTTCGTTTAAAAGTGGAGTAAGTCCGTCGACAACCTGGTTGGTAAACTGAGATTTGAATTTATCAATCCATTCATTTTGTAACGACGGCATAAAAACACCACTGGACAATAATCCTAATAACTTCAGCATATCAGATTCAATTATAGTATCCGAGCGAAGTTTAAAAAGTAAATGCGAAATTTCCGTATAATCGCAGAAAACCGAATCGTCCAGCTTAATTCTCCAAACCGAATTTTCAGCAACAACTTCAATTCCACTAATATCTTCTAAAATAACGCGAAGTTTACTGATATTAACATTTCTATTATTTCGGGCACTTTCACCAATTTTATCATACCACAAAACCTCATCAAGCTTAGACGACGATACCCCCTTGCCCTGGTTAACACTATTTAAGAATAAATAAATAAATAGTTGTTTTAAGGTTGGTGAAAATGAAGAGGTAATGTCGTCTCCCCTGGAATTGAATATTTGAAATCCTCCGATAAAATATACGGACGACGAAGCTTTTCTATCCGGCGGATCAATTGGGTTGATGCTTGGGAGAGTAAGTTTTGGATGAAGATGTTCTTTTTTACCTGTATCCTTTTTCTTTTTCTTCTTTTTCTTTTTAAAAATATAAAATACAAGACCTGCCAGAACTAAACCACCAGTAAATATAAACCATAAATACCATTTCGTTTTTGACAAATCAGACTGACTTACATCCTCCGACATTAAAGGAGGATAAGCAACAGCATAAATAACCAATTCATCATTATGCGAAGTTAAAGCAAGCAATCGGTTGGTTTTTTTATCAGAAAAAAGTGAGCACCACGATTCGGTGTCGAGAAAATTAAATGGAATGGAATCGTTGAAAAGCTGGTACTCATTTTTAGCTATCATAAATTTTGCAAGATGCAAAGAAGTCGCATAATTACTTCTGTCGTACACAAGTGTATAAAAAACACCCGCCTTTTGATCCGGAATTAGCGCTTCGCAGGGCACAAAAGGTTTTGAAGGTGTAGTTAAAGTCCAAAGCTTTCTAAACGAATAATCCTTAAGATTAAAGGAGTACAAGTCATAATAAAATGAAGGGGACAATTCTTGTCGCCCTGTTTTACTTCCGTACCCCCCGAAAACCAGCATTTCATCGTTATTCAAAAACCCGAAACTACTTAAATACCTAGGCTCAATTCCTTCTACCTGATTAATTTCCCACTTCTTAAGCTTTAAATTATATTTCTGAATGATGTTTTTATAAGTATAATGTCCATAGCCAAAAATAGTTACCAAAGAGCAATCGGCGGGGGTTATAAATCTGTTATGATGCCAAAAATCGGTTTCCCTGACTTTTTCGTATTCTTTCGACCATGTTTTCGTGCTAAAATTAAATTTACTAATCTCATTCTGATCGAAATTATATGACCAAAGTTCGTTGGTAAATTTATTGTAAATAATTTGCTTCCCCATAGCCGGATAGGGTGCACCACCAGAAAATTGAAGCGTATCAATTTTGAAGGTTTCGGTCGAAAAAACATAAACAGAACGATTGCTAATTAAAAATACTCGCCCATTTTCTTCATCCATTGTTATACCCAGCAAACTGTCAATGATAAGGGCTTTTAACTTCTTCCACTTAACATGAGAATCAATAATCCAGGTTGGGTTCTCCACACGTGCTTCCGAGTGACTAACTTCATCATAAACTACATTCTGATTGTGCTTCGACAGTTTCCACTCTTTAACCAACTGTTTCTTCTTACCAAAAATCCGAATATCCTTTAAGGACATTGGTGACACATCTGTATTTTGAAAAGACCTGTTCCGACATGCACCAAAAACCATATCAAAAGTTTTTAAAGTAGCAATATCATCTATTTTAGTCTCTTTTTTATAACCATTAAAGGAGACAGCTATCTTCCTTTCATTAACATTAATCTCAATAATAATCTTAATCCAGCGGTCAGAACCGCCATTGGGAATATCAGCCCAATTAAATGAAAACAGAACATTATCTTTAAGAACCAGCCAAAAATTTGAAGATCTGCTTCCGGTGTTTGAAACAAGATCAATATTTATGGTTTCATCACCAATAATCCTAAAAATGTATCCATAAAACCCATCTCTTTTTCTAAAATTGGCATCCATTTCCAAAGTAAACCCCCCTGGAAATTTAAAAGGCTCAGAAGGGGTGAGATTTAATGATGTACGTTTGTCCTGAATAACTTCATGTGAAGAAAAAAATAAACCGGAATTAAATTCAGGTTGACTAAACGTATCAAGTCTAAAAACGCTAATAAATAACAGAATTATCAAGAATCTCATTTTTCAAATAGAATTTTGATTTCCCAAAGTTATATTAAAATTTACAATTTAGATGTTTTGAGCTTTAACACTTCATATCCAAATCAACACTTTAACAATCATTTATTTAGCCAAGCAGCATAAAATATTAAAAGTTTGCTTGAGACAACCTCTGCCCCGGCGATTACAAGTCGGATATTTAATAGGAATTACAATTACTCTGCTCTGCAAAAGAAGCCCGGTGAGGTTTTAAAAGTTCAAAATTAATTACCATACACATGTGCTGCATTCCAGCAACTTACAATATCCATTAATTTATAATTATTAAAAATTTCACAATTGCCTAACAATCAATATTATGTGTTTATGTATTAATATTAATTTTTTCTACTTTAACAGATTTTTAACAATAATAAACATACTCAAATTTACTTGATAATATACAGTTTGAAGCTATTCCAGAGGAGATAAACTCATGATTTTGCTAATCGACAACAGCAAATAATATATGGATCGTACTTGGATTAGAAAGCAGTTGGAGCTAAAATAAGGTAGAGCGTCAGATTAAAAAAAGCCCGGGAAATTCAAAAACTAAATAATTTTCACTTAATAATATAACCGCATAAAATGTAATTCATAACAAACAAAACAAGCGTAGCTTGCGGAAAATTGCTTGCCTATAAATTCACAATCTGTTCCTATTTAAGCTCAGGAAAACTCATTTAATGACATAATAAGAATGAGAGCTTAAGACTTTAAGGAAATCAAGAAGAAGGATTTGATAAATTCTCACATTATAAACTGTATAATAAGAAATAGGGGATAAAATGAAAAATAGTTAAAATCTAATTTCTATTAATCCAGCGATATTTTCGGGCTGTATCTCCAAACCTCAAGGCTGCCATAACTTCATGCGACCCGAAACTGTGTTTACGAATTGCATTCAGGTTATAGTCAAAAGCATATCCAAAAGTAAATTTATCTACTGTAACTCCACCCATAATTACAAAAGCACTTCCGGTGCGAAAAGAAAGTCCGGCATAGTAATCATCTCTAAAATATATTTTACCAGAAATGTCTACTTGAGAGGCTAACTGATTAGTCGATTTTATCAATATCGAAGGAACTATAACAATATCATCATTCACATCTACCTTATAACCACCCGTTAAATAGTAATGACGATATAACTTATACTTACTGGCATTTTCATTCGACAACTGCATGGAAGATTGCGCCAATTGCGATATGGAAAATCCAGCATAATAGTTTTTGGTTGAGTAATAAACTCCAAAATTAAAATCAGGGATAAACATATTTAAATCGGAAGTATTCACCAACGCATCCTGATTCGATTCCAAATTTATCTTGTTTTTATCAATTGAAAACTGATACATGGTGGCAGATACCCCAAATGATAACTGACTACTTTGCAGCCGAATATGGTATGCATATGTAAATTGCCCTCCAGTGCGATCAATTAACCCATTTTTGTCGTTATACAAATAACCACCAATGCCAACTTTACCATTACGCAGGGGCTTGGTAAAATTCCGCCAAACCGATTTTGTTCTTTTTACATGGTTTGCAGTATATAACCGACTTTGAAAGGCAATAATTTCTGTTTTGGGCGCATCAACCAACCCAAGCCATTGCTCCCGTGCTGTAAGAGTTATGGAAGTATATCCATCTACTCCAGCCACAGCCGGATTCACCAAAAACCCATTGAACATATACTGACTCAAGAGCGGTAATTGCTGTGCTTTGAGAGAAAATGCTGTTAGTGTTAGAAGTATTAATAAATATGTAAATAGTTTCTTCAATTCCTTTTTATTATATGCTATTCTGTAGATAGTTACGGCAATATAATAAAAAAGATGGATTTATTACATGAAAACCAGAATGTTGGAGAGGAATACAGGAATTATGAAGATGAAAAATCGCCAACAATATTATTAAATACTCTGCAATTTAATCTTTTACAAACTGAAAATCCAGAATATTTATTAAACTTTAATAGTAAAATTTAATTGAGAATTTGGCAATTATTGAAATCGGGAATTGCAATTACCGGATGACAGTGACATTCCCAACGATAGGATCGGTTCCGTTCTGGAGGTTGACAATGTAATAATAAGAATCCATTGGTAATGGTTTGCCATTGGAGATACCATTCCAGCCATCACTCG
>JAIFLU010000175.1 GCA_020048915.1 Bacteroidota bacterium
TGGAGCTTCAGGAACAAAAAAACGAGCTCATCAAAGAGATTGAACAACGCCGTAAATCGGAGCAATTTCTTTTACAAAAAGAAAGAGAATTAAACGAGGCAAAGCTAAAAGCCGAACAGGCAGATCGGCTAAAAACCGCTTTTTTGGCGAATATCTCCCACGAAATAAGGACTCCCATGAATTCTATTATAGGGTTTTCTAATCTTCTAAAAAATCCCGATGTTGATATTGAGGATCGCATAAAATATATAAACTACATAAATAACTCCGGCGAATCGCTCTTAAACCTTATAAACGATATTATCGACCTGGCAAAGATAGAGTCGGACCAAATAACCATTACAAAAGAAGTAGTTAATATTGAAAGCGTTTTAAATGAAATGCAGGATATTTATCGCGACGAGCTTAACAGGCGAAATAAAGACAGCGTAACCTTATTTTTTGAAAGGAAATCGGAAGAAACAATTGGGAACATTGTTACCGATTATTTTAGGTTTCGGCAGGTTCTCTCGAATTTAATTATGAACGCAATAAAATTTACTACTTCCGGAAGTATTAAATTTGGATATACCGTAAAGGACAATTTTGCCGGTTTTTATGTTACCGATACCGGCTTTGGTATACCCGACGATAAATTAAAGCTCATATTCGAACGGTTTATTCAACTGGAAAGTAACAACATTAATAATTTAACCGGCACGGGTTTGGGACTAGCCATTTCGAAAAGGCTTACGGAGTTATTGGGGGGAGAAATTAGTGTTAAATCAGAGGTAGGTAAAGGATCAACGTTTTATTTCACTTTGCCAATAAAAGAAGATACACCCGGACCAAGAAAACAGGGAATAAGTAAAATTTCGCCTTTGCCGGATCAAAATGATTGGATTGGAAAAAGAATCTTAGTTGCCGAAGATGAAGAGATTAATTTTTTCTTTTTAAAGGAGGCCCTTCGTAAGTATGAACTGGATATTATCTGGGCGCATAACGGAAAGGAAGCCATTGAGCTTTTTTCGAAAAACGAGGATGTTGAATTGGTATTAATGGATATTAAGATGCCTGTTCTGGACGGCTACCAGGCATTGGCGGAAATAAAAAAAATAAGGACCGTTCCGGTAATTGCTCAAACAGCCTATGCAATGGCGGGAGACAAAGATCAAATGATAAAAGCGGGATTTGATGCCTGTCTTACGAAGCCTTTAAATATTAACCTTCTAATTTGTACTATGAACAAATATTTTTCTCTCATACAAAAAAACGCTTGACCAGGAACCTTCAAAACATATGGAAAGTCAAGCTAAAAGTCGTGATTATATTGAAATGGAATTGCTGTTAGAGGCAATTTACCAAATGTATGGCTACGATTTTAGGCAATACCGGAAAGCCCATCTGAAACGACGTATTGAACACCGAATGGCGTTATCAGGTCTGGAGAGTATTTCAACAATGATTCATAAAGTGCTTTACGACGAAAGTTTCTTTAAAACATTGCTCTTTGATTTCTCTATCAATGTTACCGAAATGTTTCGCGACCCGGAGTTTTATAAATATGTGAGAGAATCCATCATCCCCCGGTTAAAAACATACCCGTTTATAAAAGTTTGGCATGCAGGGTGTTCTACTGGCGAAGAAGTATATTCCATGGCAATATTGTTTAAGGAAGAAGGGCTGCTTTCGCGGACACAATTCTATGCAACCGATTTTAACAACAATGTAATTGCAAAGGCTGCCGAGGGAGTTTTTAATATGGAGAAACTTCGCGACTATGCCAATAATTATAAAGACTCTGGTGGTAAGGAATCGTTTTCGGAATATTTTAGTACCGGTTACGATGTGGCAATGATTGAAAAATCGCTAAAAGAAAATATTGTTTTTGCCGATCATAATTTGGTTACCGATGGCGTTTTTGGAGAAATGCATTTGGTTGTATGCCGAAATGTTTTGATATACTTCAATCGGAAACTTCAAAATAAGGTTTTTAAGTTGTTTCACGATAGTCTTGTTCCGGGAGGGTTTCTCTGCCTGGGCTCTAAAGAGAGCATCGTGAGCATTGAAAACGACAAGTTATTTACCGATATGGATATTCGCCTTAAAGTGTATAAAAAGGCTATACTATAGTAATTGATAAAGATGAAACATCTAAGCAGAGAAGCTCGACACACAAGGGGATGACTAATTGGTCCCGATCCGCGATAGCTATCGGGACTAACTGGATTCCATCTGACCTTAGTCTAACAATAAAAAAATAAACAGATGAAATACGAGGCAATGGTTGTTGGTGTTTCTGCAGGAGGAGTAGAGGCATTAAATCTTTTGCTCCCTTGTTTGCCTGCAAAATTGCCTATTCCGGTTATGGTTGTTTTACACATCGGCAGGTTTTCAATTGAAGCACTCATATCGCAGTTGAATAAAAAGAGTCCTGTTGAAATTAAGGAAGCCGATTCGGGTGAAAAAATCCTTCCCGGGCATGTATATTTTGCTCCTCCCAATTACCATCTATTGGTAGAATGTAATAAAACGTTTTCGTTGACAGTTGGGGAATTAGTAAAGTTTAGCCGGCCTTCGATTGATATTCTTTTTGAATCGGCAGCCGATTTTTATCGCGAAAAGTTAATTGGGATAGTTTTAACTGGAGCTAACAGCGATGGAGCTCAGGGAATGAAAACTATAAATAAAAATGGAGGCTATACCATTGCTCAGGAACCTAAAACTGCGGTGAATGGTGAAATGCCCGGGGCTGCTATTGCGTTAAGTACGATGAATAGAATAGTGCCCTTACAGGAGATAGCTTTGTTTTTTAGTAGTCTGGATAAATTTGTACTGACAGGAAATAAATCGTAAGTACCCTAAAATTGGATTAACATATATTAATTTACTCGTGGAATTAGGTTTGGCTATTATTTTTTATAAATTTGCAGCCGTAAAATTTTAGAAATTTTGTCTGATTTCAGCAAAAGAGGTTAAATTTTACAATATAAAGCTGGTTCCGTAGCTCAGTTGGATAGAGCAACAGCCTTCTAAGCTGTGGGTCTCGCGTTCGAATCGCGACGGAATCACATAGAAATCAGCCACCTATGCACTTGTTTTTGCATAGGTGGCTGATTTTTTTCACACAATATTGGGGTTTACAGATATGGGAGGCTCATGCCCTTACTAATATTTATTTGTGCGAGTTTCCTTGAAACCATAAAAAATTATTTCAAAAAAGCGAAGCATTGCGGCATAGCATTCTATAAATGGGGTTTATAGGTCAAATAATCTAAGATTATCCAAATCAGTATGCCATATTGGGGAGGATTTCAACAATTATTTTAATATTTGCGTTTGTGCTAAACCTATTAATTGTTTATTGTAGTGCCATAATTAACATCCGATATTAAGGAACAAATAAAGGGGCTTTCGAAAGCTCAACTCCTGGAAATAGTCTTAAAAATGGCGGCTAAGGATAAGATGTTTAATAATTTTATTCAGGTTAATTATCTCGATAAGGAATCGGGCGAAACAGAATTATTCGAAAAAACAAAGGCCGATTTAAGTGTTCTTTTTACTAAGCGCAACAAGGGATTTTCGGAAGAGCTTCAGTTAGCCAACATGCTTCAAAAATGTGTTAAGCGGTTAAACGAGTTTACTGCCATATCGAAAAACAAAGAACTGGAGGCCGATCTTCTGCTATACCTTCTGGAAGAGGTGTTTGCATATTCTGCCAATTTATTTGGAACCTGCTTTACAACCTTCGATACCCGCGTAGGGATTATTTTACGACGACTAATTAATGCGGTCAATAAATTACATCCCGACTATTTAGTTGGTTATCAAGATAAAATAAATAAATACCTTGCAATTTTGCATCGCACGTCCAATCATATCGATACAATATATGCATTACCAAAAACCATATAAGCTTTAGCGGAAATGAAAAAACAGCAGTTTAATAAATTAGATTACACCATTACTACCGATTTGGAATTCCAAAACAAGCGGTTTGGTATATCGCCTGAATTGGCAGAACAATTAGAAACCTTAGGTTATGAATCGCAAGACAAACACAATAAAAAGATAATTGATAAACTCACAAAACTTATTGATAAACACCCAACCGTGCCACTGTTGAAAAACTATTTATCAGTAGCTTATAACTTGCGGGGAAACCACGAAAAATCGATTGAACTAAACGATCGGATACTAGCCGAGCACCCCGATTACCTGTTTGGAAAGTTAAATAAGGCAAACGAGTATATTGAGAATTCTCAATTCGAAGAGGTGCATGAAATATTAGGTGAAGCTCTGGAAATTAAGCAACTATATCCCGATCGGGATGTCTTTCACCTTGGCGAAATAACCAACTTTTATAAAGTTGTAATTCGTTATTATGCAGCTATTGAGAATTTAGAGCTGGCAGAAAATAGGTTGAAAATTCTCAAAAAAATTGCCCCGGATCATTATGATACAGAAGATGCGGAAGCATATTTATTTTCGCTAAGGATGAAAAAAATAAAAGATCAGTGGACTGAAGAGCGAAAACAAGCGATTATTCCTCAAATAAAAAAGATTCCACAACCATTGGAAAAGCAAGTAACCCCTGCGTTTAACCATGTCGAAATAAGTCTTCTTTACAAATATGGTTTGGATATTCCCCATGAAAAGCTTCAGAAAATAATTGAATTGCCTCCTAAAACGCTGGCATCAGATCTTGAAAAAATGCTTCAGGATGCTGTTGATAGATTTGATTATTTTAAAAGAATTGGTTGGGAAGAAAAATCACACAGCTTTATATTGCATGCACTTTTCCTTTTAAAAGAAATTAATGCAGTAGAAAGCTTGCCAAAAATCATCAACTTTTTAGAATACGATTATGATTTTCTGGATTTTTGGCTGGGTGATCACAAAACCGATACCCTTTGGCACTGCTTTTATAGCTTAGGCTTTGAAAACACTCCTCTTTTAAAGCATTTTTTGTTGCAGCAGGGGGTTAATACGTATAGTAAAACTGCTGCTTCTGAAGCTCTTTGTCAAATTGCGCTTCATTGTCCTGAAAGAAGATTGGAGGTTTTAGCGGTTTATTTGGAGGTGCTTACGCATATTTCTCAGGCAACTCTTGACGATAATATAATTGATTCTGATTTTTTAGGTTTGGCAATTGGGGATGTGATAGATTGTAACTTACCTGAATTACTGCCTGTAATCAAAGTTCTTTACGAAAAAGGGTATGTTGCCTTAGGTATTAATGGCGATTATAATTATGTAAAAAAGGAATTTGCCCGAAAATCAAAAAGAGACCACTCGAAAAAATTATATAACATATTTGAATTATACGATTATGTTTTAAGTAATTGGACAGGTTATAACGAAGATTACGAAGATAATACATTTACCCCTTTGCTTGCTAAGCAAGCTGTTTCCGAAAAAGTAGGTCGAAACGATCCTTGCCCATGTGGTAGTGGAAAAAAATATAAGAAATGTTGTATGAAAGAATAGTAGGGTGAATTTTAAGCAGTATCTGCTTTACATAAACTGTAAAAAAGCAAGTTGGCAGAAGATATCATTGAAAATTTGGAGGCTGGATTGGAGAGTTTTAGGGAGATTATGGTAAAAATGAGTATGAAAGGATAATCTGCTTTTTCTTTTTGTACTTTTTGTTTAGCGAGGGCTTTATAATGTTCAACTTGAAAATTCATAAAAAGTAATTATTCGATTAAATTAGAAATTGTTTTAATGAATTTTATAAATTTATCATGGTAAATCACTTGAACAGAAAAAACTAACCAATCCTGTATGAACATGAAAGAATATAATCTTACTATAAATGGCAACTCCATTTTTGTGATGGAAAGTCAATTTATAGGAAAATCTGCCATTGTTTTTATTCATGGCAATTCTCTCTCTTCTGAGTGCTTTAGAGGTCTTTTCGACAGCTCTCTAAGCAAAATGTATAGATTAATTGCATTTGATTTCCCTGGACATGGAAAGAGTTCTAGATCTGTAAATCCGGAACAGGATTATACATTTTTAGGAATGGTAAAAACGCTCAAGGAAGTAATCGCCGAATTAAATCTGGAGGATTACATTCTGGTTGGACATTCTTTGGGAGGACATATAGCTATTCAGGCCTCCACTCAATTATTCTCCAAAGGACTGGTAACGTATGGTACTCCGCCTCTGGCTATTCCGCCGGCCATTCAGGAGGCTTTTATCATGCGGCAGGAACTGATGCAAATGTTTACACCCGAAATCACCCCAGAACAAATCCATTCTGTTGGAGTGGCATTCAGCGATAATCGGGAATCTCAAAATCTCATTGCAGCAGAAATAGCCAAAGCCGATCCTCTGGTACGGGCGTTTATAGGGAAATCCATTATGGAAAATGCTTTTATTGCTGATGAAATTGTTACCATTAATGAAGCACCCTTTCCGGTTTTGGTGATGTTGGGTGAAAAGGATGGTATGATTAGTAGGAAATACTTTGAATCGGCAACACTTCATAATTTGTGGGAAAATAAAATACATTTATTAAAGGATGCGGGGCATTGTGGGATGATGGAGAGTGAAGGGGAGTTTGGAAGAGCTTTAGATGAATATGTGGAAAATGTTTAAATTGGTTATATTTTAATATAGTTGCCTAAAAAGGGGTTTATTCTTTAAAGAACATTAAACTATCCATATTTAAGGATTACTTGGTATAAATTGACAATTTGTACCCATTGTATTTTTCCCTGACACATTCCAAGTACCAGAGCAGGTTTCTAAACAACTTTTGTTATAAGATCTTATATTACCTGACCATGTTCCTGAAATCGAGTTAGCTGTTTGATTTATAATTATAAAATTTACTTCCTGCAAATAAGAATCATAAAGATCATTAGGAGGAGTGCTTCCACCTGGAGCATAAAAATTTATATACACTTTAAAGTTTTCACCTTTCAATATATTTGCTGTATAACAGGTATATGCTGTTGAAGTTATATTACCACCAATGGTGAAAATCATTCGAAAATTATTTGTAGGTTGAATAGCTGTATAAGTGAATTCAATATTAGATGATGTACCCCAACTACTGCCAAATAAAGCCCTTGAACAAGATTGACACCCCCCGGTTCCGCATTCACCAATGCAATCTTCCAACATTACTTGGGATGTCATATACATCATGCCTCCCCAATAATTAAACTTTGTAGACGCAAAAAAAGTTATCGGGGAACCTTGGACAATTGTAAAGTTGTCACTTTTTTTAGCAGATACTGTTACACTTTGGTTATCGTCAGTGCTACCTAATGTCCAAATAACACTTGCAATACCATCAGGTCCTGTTTTTACTGTGTTTTGAGAAACCGATCCTCCATTATTTGCTTTAAATTCAACCATTGCTCCACTATAAGGATTTCCATCCAGATCTTTTACAAGAACACTTATAGGATTTGTTAAAGGTTTACCAAGTTGTCCCACCTGATTATTACAAGAATTAATTATTTCTATACTATAAGGTTCATACTCCAATCGATAAATATTATATTTTGTTCCCCAATACTTTAATTTCCCATTCTCTTTTAGGGTTTTCGATATCATACTATCTAGAATAAAGGTATGTACACCTCTTCTATCACTTCTATTTTTAATTTGTTGCTCCTCTTTATCTGGATAAGGATCACCATTTGATTGAATTACATAAAAAGTGCCATCAATTATTTCACCTAATAATCCAATATGTCCATTCCATACGATCAAATCTCCTCGTTTAACTTTATCAATTGTTTGAAACGACATATTTGTTAATTTAACCCCCATATTCTTATATTCTTTTAATGCCAACTTTAAATTTTTAATCAAACTTCCATTTATCACAGCCGATTTATCTGTAATATTAACATCAGATTCTTTAAATAGATTGACAATCAAGCCAGAACAATCTAATCCATAAACAGCATCCTTCCGATGGAGGGTTGTAGCTATTGGATCTGGAGGGTTTTCTCTTTTTTTGTAATTCTTTTGACCAGAGCTATATGCGAGACCCATATGAAAAGGTTCAGCTTCATTATAATTTTTATTTTTTTTTAATAAACACAGTCCGTTTCCTTTTCGTATCAAAGAGTCTATCAGACTTCCAATTATTTTCTCACTATTAGTACTTTTCAACTTACTAAAGGGTACCCCTGAATAAGTTAAGAAACTATCCAAAGGTGGGGTCGGTCTGGAAATTGATTCTATAAGCAGATTGTCCTCTTCGCTAAGGCCATCACCCAATGAATCAATATTGGCAAACACAGCTGTTGTATCAGTATAAAAAGAAGCACAATCCTTTAATTTGACACTTGCTCTATAATACGCATTTTCTTTAGCTGTAATCACAAGTGTATCTAAAGTGGCACCTGGGATTTCTGTCCAGTTAATTTCTTCAAATGATTTCTCCCATTGTATATTACCCTTATAGTCTTTTAGTTTTAAAATTATGGGGAGTTTTGCATCGAATGTTGTATCATTCTTAGTAATGATTACTTGAGAATTAACATTTATTGAATTAATAATAAATACTATTACACATAGTGGTATTAATCTGTTTAGCATGACTCTTGTAATATAAATTATTCTATGATTATTTTTTTCACAACTATATCATTTCTAAATCTAAACTTTAAGATATATAGACCTTTACTTAGAGTAGATACATTTATTTGCATTTCAAAACTCCCGTTTATTATTCCCTCATCTATTATTACAGCTTTTCCAAGATGGTCGTATATTGTAATTTCTATTTTACCATTTAAGAGTATATTCTCGTTTTTTAAAATTATGAAGTTATTAGATGGATTTGGGTATATAATTATTTGATTTTCATCACTCCTACTATTTACTAATGAATTAATGCAATTTTCAATGCCAGGTTGTTTGATCAAGACATTTATATACATCGGCTTTTTATTTGCCCCAAATTGATTAACAATAATCGTTTTACTATCTGCACCAATTGCATTTATCGATAATTTGGCAGTTCTTCTACTTGTATCATTGTTTTGAAATACAGCCATATTAATAAGAGCATTGCCAAATCCAGAAGATTGACTAAAATCTAACCAGTTTTGATCCGAGGTTAAGGTCCAATCTGTATTTGAAGTTAATGTGATGGAAAAATTATTAACTCCTTCTTTTAAATCTATTTTTGTTTCAGGAACATTCAAAATAACTTTCGCACCTTTCTGAATTACCGTAATTA
Source organism: Bacteroidota bacterium (assembly GCA_020048915.1). GTDB lineage: Bacteria > Bacteroidota > Bacteroidia > Bacteroidales > JAAUTT01 > JAAUTT01. The sequence goes on from JAIFLU010000175.1 coordinate 9,197, forward strand.
ATTTTGCACTAATCCCTAGCCCATAAATTGTTATTTTTGCAATTCGGGCCACAACCATGGGATTTAATGTTGCTGTAAAACTTACTTTGCCATTGCCTGAACCAGAACAGCCACTTGCTGTAACCCAGTATTGATCACATGTAACAGTCCAACGTGTATTTGAAATTATATCGAATGTTCCAGTGCATAAATCAGATTCTATATTAATTGAGTCAGTTGAAATTGATAATAAGGGATCAGCTCCATTCTGTGTAACATTAATGGTATTTGTATAGACACCTGTTCCAGAAATTGTTACTGTTGCAGTTCTAGATACTGTAGTAGGGTTTTCTAAAGCGGTTAAAGTTAAAGTTGCATTACCTTTACCTGATACGTTATCTAAGATTAACCAACTCTGGCTACTTTTAGCTTGCCAACTAATATTTGAAGTTATATTGAATGTATTTTGACTGTTGGCTGCGCCACTAATTGTTAAAACCCACTTAGAAACATACAATGATGGGGCAGAACTATCTTGGGATATAATTATTTTACTTGCAGATATTCCGTTACCCGAAATAGTCACAATGGCTGTTCTCTTTTCAATACTTGGGTTTGTCAATATATTTAAAATTACAGTAGAATTTCCTGATCCGGATGTATTACTTATTGTGATCCAGTTTTGGCTACTTTCAACTAACCAATTTATATTTGAAGATATATTAAATGATTTTGTACTATTCCATGCAGGAACTGAAATATTATTAGTTGAAACAGTAAGTGCAGGTGTCGCTCCATCCTGTGTGACGATTATTGTTTTTGAAGTTATACCATTACCGGAAATAGTTAAAATAGCAACTCTTGAATTACCTGAAGGATTTGCAGAGGCAGTCAAAGTTATATTTTTACTACCAGTTCCTGAGTAACTAGAAGCAGTTAACCATGATTGATTTCTAGATAAAGTCCAGTTTGTATTTGATGTGATTTCAAATTTTTCAGAGCTATTAGCAGTTGCAGCTATTTTCAATGAGTCTGCTGAAACAGTTAATTCTGTGGTATTACCCGACTGTGAGACTGTAATTGATTTTGAATTAAGACCAATTCCAGAAATGGTTAAAGTTGCAACCCTTGAGGAAGTGTTTAGATTGGCTAATGCTGTCAGAGTTATTGTTTTATTTCCTGATCCTGAATTTGGATTTACTGTTAACCAATCTTGATCACTTGTAATTGTCCAACTGATATTTGAGGTAATATCAAATGCTTTTGTGCTGTTGGCAAGTGATGAAACTGTTAATGAGTTGGTTGAAATAGTCAATACCGGAGTTGCCCCTTCCTGCGTAACTGTAATTGTTTTTGAAGTTACTCCAGATCCTGAAATGGTTACCGTGGCAGTTCTCGATGAGGTGGTTGGATTAGCCAACGCTGTAAGGGTTATTGTTTTATTTCCTGAACCAGAGTATGAGCTTACTGTTAACCAATTTTGATCATTTATAATTGTCCAATTGATATTTGATATAATATCAAATGCATCCGAGTTGTTAGCGGTTGCAGAAATTGTTACAGAATTAGTAGAAATAGTCAATTCGGGTAATGCTGCATTTTGAGATATTGTGATGGTATCAATTTTGGATTCATTCCCAGAGACCTTTAATTTTGCTACCCTTAATGTTGTTGATGTATTTGCTATGGCAGTTAATGTAATTGTTGAATTTCCAACACCAGAGGATTTATCGACTATTAACCAATTTGGTATATTTGTAATCTCCCAATTAACATCTGACAATAAATCTATTGTTTTGCTAATATTACTGTTATATGAAAATTCAACTTTATCATTTGATAAGTTTAAATAATGAGCAAATAAATGCCAATCGGAAAGATGAACATAATTATCCCCAGTTGTTCGTTTAAGAGTTAACCGAATTACACCGCAACTATATGTAGAAAAAGAAGTTGAATCAAGTTTGCCTGATATAAGATTGCGGTTATTAATTAGTTTTTTATAACTACCGTTTTTATTATTTATATCATTTGTATTTTGCGCACCCTCAATGGTCCAGAGTCCATCACCTTCAACTGTTAAAATTTTACATGCAAAAAGGTTAACCGGTTTTTTAAAATTCAATGTAATAACCAGTGGATTGATGTTTTGTGTACGCGCAAGTGTACTTGTATTATAATCAAATACATCAGTTATACTTCCAATATCAAACAATGGATGATCATCTTGAACATATTGATTATAAGTCATATAATTAATATTCAAATCTGACAATGAACGTTCATTTGATTTATATAGACCAACATTAGAGAATATGCATGAGTCCCAATTAGCGGTAAATTCCCACCAATTGGTCATCACAGAATTCTTATAAGTAATTGTATTTTTATAACCTGGCATGTTTTGCATCCAATACAAATACCAGTTAGTTTCTATTCTCTGGCTGAAATCAGTTACTCCTGGCCAATTATATAATATTTTACCCCAAGTATCAACATTTACTTTTTTCTTATTTCCACCATCAGGTTTCCATCCCTCAATATCGCTATCAACCAATGTATTATTCATATAATCATAATCTACCAGAGTATTTGGTGGATGATGTGTATCTCCGCAACGGCCAATTGGTGCTTCAAAATTAGGGCCGCGTCCGACAAATTTTTGCCAGAATAATTCAGTACTACCTTCCTGTTTTTGATTTATATACGATAAAATACTTTCAAGTTGATGTCCATGGTCGTGTATTGCTTCCGCCTGACTCCTTCTAAAATTATAAGAATAAACCACATAAGTATGGCCTAAAATTGGTAGATCGTCAATTATTCTAGCACTATTTGATATGTCACCTGTAGTAGGACTTGACATATTTGATTCGACAAATGAGACATGTTTTGGTATAGTTTTGGCAATTGAATCGTTATAACATGGATAACTTGGATTCGCTGGCTCACCATACCATAACCAAACTTCTTTGACATTTTGAGCAGTTACTATTTCAGATAATTGAAAGCGTTCAAAAATTGCATTATAATCTGGAGCATAAACCGGAGTTCCATTGTCGTCACCTATTTTGTAATTACTAACAGGAACTTGCTCGTATACCGTAATATATTTAATAATCGAATAGCCCAGATAAGGCTGAACGGTTTTATCCTTATACCCTCTATATCGTGAACCTTCTTCAAGACTAAATTTTATTCGATTGTTATTTGTATTGATATTAGCCTTTAATTTATTTAAAGTTATTTCTCCAACGCTCCAGTAATCAGAAGCCTGAGTTACGTCTAAATCAATGCCATTTTTAGTTGGCAAAAAACAGATTATTACAACAGGTATTCTCACGACATAATTATCTGCCGGAGTTGATAAATAAGGACTTATATTCTCTTCAACTATATCTCCAGGTTTAATTTGAGCAAAAAGTTGAATAGGAAGAATAAGAAATAGCGTAATAATGAACGGCAAAATAAATTTATTCATTGCTTTGAAAATTTATTAAACACGTTTAGTTCTTCTGGACGATTACTAAATTTAATGGAGATGTAATCACATTGAATCCTTCTTTTATAAATTTACATAATCACAAAACTGCATACAAAACTACAAAGCCCGTAACACTTTGTAAATACCTATTAATAAGTACAAAAATGAATTTGATTTGAGAATATGATTAGTTCGGAAAGTGAAATTATATCACCCCATGTTCCCTTGCATATACCATCATTTCGGCAACATTGTTCAGGTTGGATTTATGAAGTATGTTTTGACGGTGTTTATCTACAGTGAGTTTACTGATATTTAATTGACCAGCAATTTCTTTGCTGCATAAACCTTTGGCTAAAAGTCCAATAATTTTTGTCTCTGTAGGAGTGAAAGGCAGTTTTTGATAATTTAAGAGCTCCTCATCGGGAAAGGTTATTATGTTAGGATCAGTTCCCTTAACCGAAAAATTGATAACATTACTTTTCTTTAGGTGAGAAATATCAGTATAAATGGCAAGGGTAAGGGTCATATTTCCTAGATGATCTTTTTTATACATGCAGGTTTGTCGTAACACGCGTATATATTGTCCATCAGCCTTTTTTAGACGATAATCCATAGAGAATACATATTCAAAAGGGTTAGTTTCCGAATGTTGAATAGCAAAATCAATGGTTTTTTGAGAGGCTTTAATAATCAAGTCAACATCATCAGGATGTATTGAATTATATAGCATTGGGAAAGTAATTTGATTTTTTGGGTACCCCAACACATCTTCAACACTATCACTTATAAATACAATTTTAGGATCGGACAGATCGCTAATATAAAAGAACTGTTTGCCAACGGATAGAATTTGTTTTAGCTCTTCCTTATCGAATAGGTTCTCTTTATATTGGGGTAGAAAAGGATCGTATTCGATTTTGCTGAGGAAGTTAAACAACCTGTCAAATGAATCTGGCATTTTCAAAGGATTTCATTATAAATATACTTATAAATAAGTATATAGTCAATAATTTCTTTCTTCAGAATACCTCAAATGAATTCCCCCAAGAACTTATTTGCTCATATATTTCAAGTTGCCAAAGTTTAATATTTGTATTTACCGCTACTAATAAGACACTACATTCCTTTTCTATTTTAAACTCTTTGGGAGTTGGGAAATAGTTCCCTTTAAACAGTATAGTCCGAAATACTAAACAAACCGAGTTCGCATTTTTAATTCTATTCAAACAAACAATATTTTTGTTATTGTATCTTTTTGGAAATTTATAATTGAATTTCAGTTAATTATCAAGTATTTAATAACCTTATTTTTTATGAAAATATAATCAAAATGCATTCTTAACGTTTTTTAGTATATTTTAAACAATGTCTTTATTTTTTACAGAATCAAAAAATTGTTGACCAACAATAGTTATAATATCATCAAAATTCTCATTTACAGATGTTTCTATAGAGTCTGCATAGATCGTGGTTAGTAAAAAATTTATCTCTATATTTTTCAGGTATAACTAAATTTATCTGGACTTCTTCATAATAGTTATTTACATAATAGTAAAATCTATTGTTATCAGTTTGGTAAATTTCTATCAATTTTGCATGGGAAAATCTAATAGCTTCCAGTAAAATAGACTTTCCTGTTCCATTTTTCCCAATTATCACAGTAAGATTAGATATGTTTTCTCCAAAAATTTTTTTCGGAATCTTATCTATAATTAGGGGAAATGGATAATTCATAATTATTCCCTTCTTTTAAAATATTGAAAATGAATTCACTCCCCAATTTAAAACCTTTATGGGTTAGGCTTTTATAGTGGTCTATATAAATAAAAACAAGTCTCATAATAATTGAGAATTACTATTTTTCAAATGATAAATATATTGAGGTTGGCTCGAAATATTGTTTTTCTAAATTGTAAACACCATTAAAACTTCCTTTACCATTTGAGATTCGAGAGTCGTTATTATTTACTCCAAATTTTATTCTGCAATGAAAATCTGCAAATATTGTCCTGTCCATTTCACCATCACTGTAGTAAATAGATTCATTTCCAATTTGATTAAATGATTGATAAATGGGAGTTTTAATCCAATTAAAAGCAATTTCTTCTAATCCAATTATTTCATCACCTCGATAACTTAGTTGTTTGCTATGAATATGGTTTATCATAGTTTCCTTAATTAGGTTACTTAAATTTTCCATGTAATTATATTAATTATTTTAGGTTTCTATTTTCAAAACAACTTCCCTTGCCCATATCCCTCCTCCGGCTCCTGCACCTCCGAGCTCTTTGTAGGGGTTTTATAAGCCTTCCCCTTCTTCTCCCACAACCCCGCCTTAACCTCCTTCTCATGTATCTGGTGGTTTAATTCCAGCAGGCGTTTGAGTATCTCTTTGCGGGCATCGGGGTGGATGGTATAACGTACCCGGTCATTTTCAGGGAGGTAATCGACTTCGTAATAATCGTGACGTAACCTCACCCCCGCCTCTCCTGAAGGAGAGGAGCCCCAGCCGTAAGCCTCCAACACCGCATTATCCATCTCCACATGCAACTGGCGGAGTTTAAATATACCCTCTACTGCCTCGTTAAAGCTACTTGTGCCGGGTGTTTTGGCCAGGTGTTTGCGCAAATGCAGGGCATCTTTGCCAAAGCGTTTTTCAAAGGTTTTATCATCCAGGTTTTCATCTTCAGGGGTAAGTGGTGCCAGGTTTTTGCTGTGAAATAAATTGTAGGTTTTGGTGAGACCTAACTGCAAGGCAAGCATTAAGTTCTTGCGGTGTTCATGGTAGGCTACGCCTATCTGTTCGAGTATTTGTTCCATTTCTGGAGTGAGGTGCTGTGGAAGGGCGAAGGTATCTATACAACTAACGTTTGTATAGCGGATATCTCCTTTCATTGTTGAAGAATACTTCCAAGCCCATTCGTTATGTATGGAAGATTGCAGTAAAACAAATTCCTTAAACTCAATTCTTGTAACTACATTTGTGGCAACATCATAAATATTGTCGCTATTAATAAATGAATGGCTGACATATTTAGAAACTCGACAAGACGATAAAACGATTCCCAATGATTTAATTTTTTCATATAAATCAATGCGTAACCTTTCATATAACCACCACTTCTCTGAGGCATTGTTACTATAGGTAATTTTTTCTCTTTCTGGTTTTACTAAACGTTCTACAATTTCAAAACAAAGAGGGTATTGTCTGGCTTTTTCTTCTGTCCAATCAAAAAAATTAATTACCCAACGGCTTGGGTTTTGGTCTGGATTGTTATTTAGATCGTCTCCATTAATGTAGGGAAATAATACATCTTTGTTACGTGGGTCTTTGTCAATAAGATCTTTGGCTTCTTTGACTTCTAATACAAATCCTTTGCCTAATACTATGCTACCCTGGAAGCTTTTCCCTTCGTTTTGCCTTAATGGATGAGGATTGCCAAGGGTTTGTGCATCATCTAAATAAGGCGTAATGATTTTCACTTCTTTCCCAGCCAATATTAATTTGCCTTTCCATTGCTGTTTTGTTATTGTAACCAAAGCTACTTCTACCGCCGCAATACCAGGCCATTTCATGCTTTTAACAGCATGATTAATTATACCTCCTCCTGCAACAATTACATCTAAACCATCCTCTCGAGCACGACCTTGGGCGATGGTGTTAGTTGATATTAGTGATTGAAATCCGTTTTGTCGAATAAGTGAGAAATCGCGTCTAAAAAAATAGGTAACAAAATCAACGGCTCCAATGGGTGCATATTGGAACTTAATATATTCCAAATAATTTTCACCAAGCGAACCTGAAAGCTTTTGACCCCCTAAAAACGGTGGATTCCCCAAAATACAATCAAATCCACCGTCACTAAACACTTCCGGGTATTCCAAAAACCAATGAAAGAAACGCTTTTCGGTTGCAAATACAGATGCTTTGGCCACTTTTCTGTCCTGCCAACCCTGGTAACCGCTTAGGATCAGGCGGAATTCGGCATCGGTCATTAGGGCATCTTTGTTCTCCAGGGTTTTCGGGATAAAAAACTGCGCTACCTGGGTGTTGGCCATTGCCTTTAAAAAGTTGTAGCCTTTACCATCCATAAATTTGCGATACGCTTTGGCTTTACGCTCAATTTCTTCGGGAGTGGTTTCGGGCAGGGCATTAAAGGTGCGGTATTCGGCCATGGCTTCGTTTACCGAGTTTGTTGTTGTTTTTTCAAACTCGGCTTTTAACTGGAGCTCTTTGGCCAGTCTGGCTTTTCGTTCCTTTATGTTTTGGTCGCGAATGGTTTTGGCAATGTCCTTATCATCGCCTGGTAACGTCTTAAATGCTTCATCGGCAATACCTTTTTCGAGTTCTTCGCGGTGGGCAAGCCCCACAATGGCATCGCCGCATTTGATATGGTGATCGAGAAAACTTAATGGCTCACCCGGATTATGGGCTTCGAGCCAAAGGGCTACTTTGCAGAGTTCCACAGCCAAAGGGTTTTTATCTACGCCATAAATGCAATGGCGGATTACCTCACGCATTGCCTTGCGGATGGATTTGGGATTGGGCTGTTCCTCTCCGGTTTGTACACGGGCAACTTCCAGGGCAATTCTCCGGGCAGCACTTAATAAAATATGGCCGCTTCCGCAGGCAACATCGCACACTTTGAGGGAGAGCAATGAATCGATGGTGGGCTGAGTAGATGTGGATAGTGAAAAGTGGGCACTAAAGTGGTCAGTGGTTAGTGGTTGGTGGGCCGAGGAGTGGTCAGTGGTCAGTGGATAGTTGGCAGAGTTTTTACTATCCACTATTCCCTGCCCACTTCTCCCTGTTCCCTGTCCACTTATTTTCCTTGTTTCCTCTTTAATGAGTTGATTAATCCGTTCAGCAATTTCCCGATCTCCGCGGATTGATTCAACACATTTTCGGATTGCTGCATTGTCATTAATTCCAAGTCCTTGCAAAGTATCGTTAAAGTCTCCAGTTCCGCTAAAGAACCTTTGGCTATCCCCAGAAACTGAAGAAACTCTCCCGTGCTGTTCCTCGCCTGTCCCTCCGCTATATTGCATGGAATGCTTACCGAGGCTCTTCTTATTTGCGAAGTCAATCCATATATCTCTTCTTTCGGAAAGGATTTTGTAAAAGAATAAATCGTTTTTACCAAGGCCATTGATTTCTGCCAGGCTATTAAGTCCCGATAATTTTTTAATGAGTTCATAAGGTGCTATTTTTAGGTATTGTGATTGGCTATTTTTGTCTGAACTAATCACTATCCACTGCCCACTATCCACTCTGTCTTTTATCTGATATTCCAACGAATGTTTTATCAATGGTTGTACAAGTTCTTCCGGGGTATAATGCGAACCCGAAGAACTACGCTCGGAGCTTTCGTCGAAGGTACAGGAGTATTGGCTCGTTCCGGGTACCGGTTCTATTTTAAATTTAAGTTCCAGTAAACCTTCGTAAACACTGCCAAACTCTTCAACATCCAAACCACCATAGTTTACGGCAATCAGAACCTTATTGTCATTTTCGAAATACCCCAGGGCGTTTACTACCCAAAACAGTATGGAATTACTAAGTTTACACTGATGAAGATCATACCCGGAAGCCTTTAGAGCGCTATACCCGAACAAGTCGCCTTTCAGCGCCATGATGCCCAGCTTTTCGCCAATCTGCTGTTCTTCGAACAAAGCAAAGGTATTGACCAGGCATAACCAGAGATCGTAATGTTTTTCGGAATCGGGAGGCGGTAAATGTTTGGCCAGCTTGCGAAGGCGCAAGAGGCTGTAGTATTTATGGTATATCTGGCTGAAACGTTTTACCTGTGGATCCTTGCTTTCGGCATAAACCAGGTTCCGTTCTTCGATAACAAACAGGAAAAGCAACCGGTAAATAATCCGCAACTGTTGCCTGTAAAATTCGTTGAGGTCGAGTTTCCCCTCCTCAATTGCGGTAAGCAGTTCGGTATTATCGGGGTGATTGATAAATCCATTAGCCAGGGCTTTGATACTTCCTTTTACTGCATTTCCCAGCTTGTTGCGGATGGTGGCTCCGGCCTCCAATCCTTCCTGGTGATATTTTTCAATGATGCTTTCGGCACCCGCATCCAACGCTTGGGGCATTCTGCTGGCATGAAGCAACCGGTAAAGCAGCACAAAGTCGGAATACAAATCCTCCTCCATGATCTTTTCCAGGTTAAACTCCACATAGCTCAACCGGGTTAACCTGCTGGCATCGCGCAACAAGCGCAGCATTCTCCCATTGGTTACCAATCCATAGAGGTGTTCGCTGTAATTCAGGTATTCCTGTACCAGTGCATGGGGCGATACGCGTAAGTTTTTGTTTTCAGGCCGACGGTCGAGGCTTTCGTTATACCCGGCAATAAACAGCGGGAATCCTCCCAGGTTATTATCGCGGTTGTTAATCCAGAACGATTTTCCGTTGATTTCCTCGGCAGCTTTCAGGTATTGGAAATCGTACCCAAGATTCGACAACAGCGGCAACATCCAGAAACTGCGGGTTTCAGTGGCGGCAGTTTCCCCGGGATTCACCCTTTTAAGCTTGCTTTGAAAAATTACCCATTGTCCTTTTGCCTCTTGCCACGAAAGGCTTATTTCATCCTTAAGTTTGGCATTATTAAAGTTTGGGTTAAAATCCTTACCCTGCTGAAACAACGCTTGTTCAGAGCGGATTTTGCCGAGCAGATCAGCCGATAAAATAGAACCTTGTATGTCGATGGAAGGGAAATTCATGGTTCAAAAACAGTTTAAAAGTTACTGGACTGGGCGCCTAAAAAAGCCCTTCCTTTTTCGGTAATATAATATTTATTATCGGGGTCGGTTGGCACAGCAGGGTTTGTTATTGTTAGTAAACCGCAATTGCGAAGTGGTTTAAGATAATTATCCCTGAAAACCTTTTCGTTTTTATAGTCGAGGCCCATTAGTAATTCTTTCAAACTGACGGCCTCGCTTGCGATGCACAAAATAGCAATAAAATAGCGTGCTTTTTTTTGAAACAGCTGGGTACCTTTTTTATTCCAGCTGGGTACCTTTTTAATTTTCTCTGTTTCAAAAATTTGATTATCAGGCCAATTTAATTCAGGAAGCAGGATACCTTTTTGGTGCCAGCTGGGTACCAAATGCAATAAAACATCGGACCACGTTTTCCCAATTAGCGGTCCCGCCAATGGAATTGTTGCAAACCCCTTTTGCAGATGGGGCAATACAGAAGCAGGGAATTCGAACAATTCCACCATTTCGTTGGTAAAATTTGCAAGGGTTAACCATTGTAGGGGAATTATTGTTTTGAAAATATCGTTTTCAATAAAAGAAGGCTTTGCACCTGGAACATACAATGGAATATACTTATAGGTATTACGGATACCGGAGCCAATCTCATCGGTCCATCCAAAGGCTGTAAAGAATTTACGCAGGTTAGGGTTTTTGGGGTAAGGGTTAAAACCGGTAGGATCGATAAGCCCATGAAACAACGGTTTATTGGGATTTGCCAAGGTAACATCTGTTTCCGAAATAATTAAATCGGTAGAAACTGCACTGGTATACTCGCGATGAACAATGACATTGCCAATTACTTCCCGAAATATTTTATCGCGTAAATCAATACGCTGGTCGCCTTCCAAATAAAATTTTTCGGGTAGGTGTTTATTTATAAATTGTTTGAGTTCAAGATAAGAGTCAATTAAATTTTTCCGCAATGTTATCCTGTCATCCCAACGGTCCTTATTAACAATTCGAACCATTGCTTCAATTTTATAGGCAGGCAATATGCTTTGAATTGTATTTTCCTTGCCAAATATCAAAGCAGCGGCAAGGGTATAACCTTCCTGGCCTGTTTTATGGTCTTTTCGCCAAAGAACCGAGTCTTTGAGCATTTGTTCGTCAGATACCATTAACCATGGGTGGTCACTCCGGAAATTGCGGATTAGCAGCCTGGCTTTTTCGAATAACGAGTTGTCGAAATCGGCAAACGACAAATAAGGATATATTTGAGTCTCGGTAAAGAAATTTCGTTTACGCAGGTACATATCGCTTACCTTGTGCTGATTGGTGGTGATGTCGATGTCGGTCTCGAATTCGCGGATAAAGATTTTACCGGCATGGTCATGTACCTGACTGCTTGCCTGAATTTGCACTACTACAATTAAACCTTGAGGATGTTCTACAAGGATAGGCTGAACATATAAAGGCGGATTAATGCAATCGCGCGAATTTAGCGCAGTAACAATATCTTTCTGAAGTTTTGAAACAGATGCAGAGGCAATACCGGTAATTTTTCCATTATCGGCAACACCAAGCAAAATAGTTCCCCCATCGGTATTTGAGAAGTTCACTACGGTTTCGTAAAAAGATTTTTTGGGGATATCCCTGGAGGCCTCCTTGAATTCAATTTTCAAGCCTTCTCCCTGCTGTATTATTCTATCTATTTCGTGCACCGCTATCATCTAATTTACAGTTTATAATTCGGAATGAAAACATATTTTTTTAAAATATCGGGAGGTAAAACAGGGGTAATTGCCTGGTATTGATATGCTCCCGGCAACCTTGGCAAGCAGGTTGGTGGAAATATAGGAGCTTGTATGTCGATCGATAGGAAATTCATTGTTTTTTATATTCTTTAAAAAATGAATCACATTCGGAAAAACCCAAATAACGTTTATTGAAATTTTCAATCCAGGGAATTAATGCTTTAGGGGCAGTACTCTTAATCTGATCCACCATATATTCCAGTGATGTATAGAATAATCGATGATGGAATTCAGGTTGCATCATCGAATAAAATTCATTGATTTCTTTTGTAGATGAATCATTTTCTTTTGGAGAAATCACAACCGCAAACGCCTTATTTAGGCGGTTCTGGATGCCGAATTTTTCGGCTAACAAAAAATTTCTTCCCAACTGCCCAAAGCCAGAAAGAACCTTTTGTTTCCCAAATTCGTTAAAAATTAAACTGTTGTTAACGAGATCGATTTGTTTTGATAAATCAGAGGATGGATTGGTTCCAAGTTTTTCAACGTACTTTGTTTCAATGGCCAGTATATTTCTTTCTCCAGCATCGGTTATATAAATTAACATGGCATCAAAGGCCGTTCTATCGTTTAAATATTCGTTTACCGGGTAGGGTAAATATTCAATTTCGATTGCTAGAATTGTGGCAATTTGCAATGTGGGAAAGCAATTTCGAAGGATTTTGCCTGCAGCAATATGGTCATGTTCAAACAATGCTTTCATTGGATAAAACAAATTAAAGCACAAGGGCTGGCTGCTAAGCATATTATTGAAAAGCCGATATTCCTTAATTGTTTCGCCTTTCTTTAAAAACTGAGCGCGATATTGAGCGTATTTAAAAATTTCAGGAAATAGAAAATTGCTTCCCGATACTTCACCACTCACTAAAATATTCCCATACTTTGTTTCACTTGTTTCATCAGGACCATATCCATAGGTCTCCTGCTTTAATATGTGGGCCCGATACCACGACTGTAGAAAGCGAGCTTTCGCTGCAAATATATTGTCTGCAGAACTAGAAGGTCCATATTTTTCCTGAATTATTTTTTTATCTATCATAATTTAGGATTTGGGATTAGAACATAAACACCCAAAATATCGGGAGGCAAAACCGGAACAACTGTTTCGAAACGTTTTGCACCTAAATATTTGGCAAATCGTGTATGGGCATTTACAAGCTCTTCCGAACGCATTTCTACCACTTTAATAAAATCGGGATGCAATTCTTCAAAGTGCTTCAGCTCCTTGTCAAAAACGATTTGTTGTCTTTCGGAACTAACGTCTAAGGCGTTGGCTGTTTGCAAAAGGGTTTTGCAAGCTTCTAGTTCAAGGGTCTCAATTCCGTTTTCTCCTAACCTATAACCCCACAGAAACATTTCCTCCGAAACCAACTCGTGTATTTTACCAACTTCGCGTATCACATTTCTAACCCTGAACTGGATGAGGGTGGTTTGGGAAGTTACAGCATCCGTTCGGAATACCGAAGCCCGGGCAGCTTTTTGTCCCTTTCGCTCTGCTTCCAGGGAATTACTAATAATCCGGTGACATAGCAGCTCGACAAAACGATGGTTACGACCAATGTATTTAAAGCCTACTGGCGTTGGGGAGAGAAATGAAATATGAATCTTTTCTCCAGCCCCAAGTGATTCGGCCAGCCATTTATCCATATTTTGTTTATGGAAAATATATCCTTCTTTAAAATTCTCAATACGGGCACCCAATAGTTGAGCAGCCTGCAAAACAAAATTCCGGAGTGTGGAAACATCCCCGATGGCCTCGTCAACCTCCTTAAGATCCTTCTCTACATCTTCGGGCATAATGCTTTCGTGTGCAAATATGGACCGGATTTTTTCAGCTTTATCTCTGGCCCGTTCTATTTCATTTGTCAGTTCAATATCCAATTGAGATAACTCACCCGTGTCGCCAAAATCCAGTTTCATTTGTTTGGCCATTTTCTCTTTACTGGCTTCGGGGTTTAAAAGTACTTCCTTTAAAACCTTATCCATCACCGAGCGATTGTCTTCTGCCAGGGCTATGCTCACTCCGGAAGTGCTTTGAATGCGCTTAATTTTCTCAATGATAATTTTCAAAACCACTACATCCATGGGATTATCTTCCCCGAAGAGCACTTTAACATCGATGGTATTATGCAAAATGCCTTGCTTATCCTTCCAGCCGGTTTGTCCAAACCTGTCCACCCTTCCTTCGCGTTGCTCCAAGCGATTGGGATTCCAGGGCAAATCGTAGTGCAAAATGGCATTGAATTTATCCTGGAGATTAATCCCTTCACTCAGGCAATCCGTTGCTACCAAAACCCTCTTTGCGCTCTTTCCCATTTCGTCAATTTTCTCCCTTCGCTCTTCGTCACTTAGTTCGCTGGTGATCGCCCGAACATCAATATCCTTTGGAAGATTCTCCTTTAAAATAGTGGCTACATACTGGGCAGTGGCAATGAAACGGCAAAAGATAATAGGACTCTGTCCCCAGGATAACCATAACTTTACCTGGTCGATGGTTAACTTCACTTTGTTATCCGAAGATGTATTCTGAAGCTTTTTTATCTCTTCCGAAAGTCCCGATAGTATATCCAGTTCAGTTTCAGATAAACCAGCATTGTCAATAATCTCCCTTTGTTCTGTATCGGATTGGTCGTCCCACTTTTCTATCACAGGGTTATCCAGATATTCCGGTAAGTTATCGGCCTCAAGTTCTTCCGCTTTTACCTTCCGGCGTTGTAACATCTCAAAACCAGCCTGCGGACTACTCATTACTCCACGTAACAATGTAAGTGCAGCAAAATATTTGATTCGCGCTTTATTGTCGGATAAGCCACCTGTATTCAGTTCCTGGGCAAATTTTAATACCCCCTGATATAATTCAGTATAGCTTTTAGTTAAGGCATAAGGTAATTCTTCCGTAGTCTTTTCAGGAAAAGGAGTTTCTTCGCCGAGCCATTTTTCGATATTCTTTCGCTTTCGCTGAATAAAATGAGTTGCAATGTTTCTCTTTTCGGATGTAGTCAGATTATCGAGCTCAAATTTTTCAAAATCAGGTTTGATTAGTCCTAATAGCGATTGGAATTCGCCATCCTTACCACTATGCGGCGTGGCAGTTAATAAAACCAAATGCTGATTTGCATTTTTTGATATCTGCTCCAACAATTCGTAACGTTGTTGCTTCTGCGACGATTTTTTATGATCCAGATCTTTGGTACAGGTATGCGCTTCGTCCACGATTACCAAATCAGGTGTATCGTTTAAAAAAATGGCCTTTTTATTATCTCCCTTTACATAATCTATAGATACTACCTGGTATGGATAATAATTGAAAACATTGAGGGTATCGTCGCCCACGATTTTACGCTCAAGGCTTGCCACAGAGCTGGACCGGATAATCACAGCTTCAATATCGAGTTTGTCGGCAAGCTCCTTTTGCCACTGCTCGCATAAATGCGGAGGGCATAACACCGCAAAGTTTTTTATAATTCCTCTTTCGAGCGATTCTCTCAAAATAAGTAACGCTTCAATGGTTTTTCCGATCCCGACATCATCAGCAATCAACAGCCGGATTGCCTCCTGTTTTAAGGCCATAATAAGCGGCACCAGCTGATACGATCGTGGACGGAAAGATAACTTACCCATACAACGAAAAGGACCACTCACCTGACGGAAAGAAAGCCTTGCGGCATCGTAAAGAAGTTTAGCCGTTAAAAAACTATCCAGATCGTTTATGGAAGGTAATTCAAAATGATCGGGTTCAATTTTATCATCCCGACTTAATACTGGTTCAAATAAAGCCATAGCCTCATCGTCGGTCCCTCCCAGAGGTTTAAGCAGGATGAGTTCAGGGTCTCCCGAAGGTTGAACAACACAACGGCGACCCCCTGAATTTAACAAGTGTACCCGGTTTTTTTAGATTTGCATGTATCATTAACTACCTCACTTTTCTAAATATATCCTGCCGGCGCGTTACAAAGGACGATAAAGGTTCACTAGTTTCATCCCATACCAATACATCATATCCATCCTTTTCCAGGATGAACCTTTTCTTAGCATCGTCGGCTTTTAAAATGGCATTTTTATGAATTCCACCATCAACAAAGATGAGCGCCTTATCATCCTTATAAATAAAATCGGGTTGAATGAAATACTTTTCGAGATTGTAATTGGTATAATCGGGCAAACGATACCCATTCAGGAACAAGTAATCTAACAATGCTTTTTCGCCAGGGCTTCTATGATGAAGCCCCTTCTTAAGATCTTCATATTTTTGTTCATACGACGAACCCACTGTACTGTCGGGATTAGATAATATAAGCAGTTCCAAAGCTTTGATTACCGAATGCCTGTTTATCTTATCATGGTCTCTTTGGTTATAATAGGAGAGGAGATCGTCGTAACTCGCTTTTATCCGGTCAGGAAATTGATCCTGCTTTGTTTCCCAGTTGTATCCGCAAATCTGATAAGCCTGTTTAAATATTTCTTTCAGCTTATAGGTATTCCTTGCAATATCTTTTAAAACCCCAATACTTCCTTCGGAAGCCTCGTAAAGCATGATATTTTTATTTTCACCCGCCCCCATTAAGCGGGCAGCAATTTCAACCGGTTCGATATTATAATATTGTTCTACCGCCTGTTCAAGAGCAAACTGAAGGGTTATTACACCCTCCTCATTCAAGTTCAAAGCTTTTACAGGTTGAATATAGAGGATATCGGAGGTGTCGTAAGTATAAAGTTTTACCGTTTCAATTGGTTCAGTAGAGGTTTCGGTTTGTTTCTCCGTTTTAAACTGGCCCGATTTCGTGCCAATTTTATACCCTTCTTCATTCGCTCTCCTCCATTTCTTATTTACCATGATTAGATTGGCCGAAGGAGCGTAGAACAGCTTCATCAACTCCTCACCATCTACTGTCAACTTAATCTTAGAGGCATCCTGCAAAGCATCCAGCGTATTTAAATACAGTTCTATTTCATACCCTTCAGAAGATCTGATTTCTTCCATACATGAGATTCGTTCGGTATTCTCGCTTTGTGCTTCCTCGAGTTCCAGAAGGTGTGTATACATATTCATATTACTGGCGTCGAAAACTTTACCCGTAATAGGATCCTGGTTACGACCTACACCTTGTTCATTCAAAAATGCATAGTGCGTATCCTTCGAAATTTTGAGGGTTGACAGATCCAATGCCACATCATTAGGAGTGATGCGGGTTATTTTATATTTCCCTCCGTTATGATAAATCAGGTTATTAGGGCCAAATTCCCTTAGTGCAGTAAACCTGGCTCTTGATATAGATTCGTTTTTATCCTTACCACCCAGGAAAACACGAATAGGTTTTCGTGTAAAGTTATAACCGGGTAAAAATCCCTCACTTGCTAAATAACGGAAGGTATAAAATTCGGACAGTGATGATCCGTTTCCATTCCCTTGATCAGGACGGTTTAACAATAGTTTCAACCTATTTTCAGCAAGCCAGTACGACCGGTTGGCATTCTTTTTTGTTTCAATATCCTTGATGATGGGACTTGTTTTAATCTCATGGGCTTCATTCATCTGACGCAAAGCATCGAGGTACATTTTACGCCAACGTAATAAAGCATCTTCAAGCTTGGCAGGAAAATTTTTGATTTCCAATTTGATCTTTTCATCGGAATACCAGGTTGTTTCCTGTAATTTTAATCCATGGATTACGCCTTTAATCAATTGATAAATATGATCGAAATTATTATCAATTATATCCTGGTATTTTGCTTTAAGTTCCGGTTTTAGTCTGTAGGTTTTATTGTCCGAATCAATAAGGTCAATTAAAGAAGGTTTAAACTCCTCAGCTTTTAATACAGAAAGTACAGTAGCATTTATGTGCGACTTTATAAGTTCCTCGTTGGTTAAATCGATGCGAGGAACTTGTACAACACCGGAAACCATTTTTACAGGATCTGCAAAATAATGCTTATCATGCGGGGATACTTTCGAAGCATAGGTGAATACCAGGGCAGATTGTCCGCTTCGTCCCGCCCGCCCGCTTCGTTGTGCATAATTGGATGGACTGGGAGGAACATTTCGCATATGCACAATATTCAGGGAAGAAATATCAATCCCTAATTCCATCGTTGGTGAGCAATAAAGGGCGCTAAGCTCTTTTGCCAGGTTGAATTTGTCCTCCCTTTCAACCTTTTGTTCATTTGATATCTGACCTGTATGTTCGGCAGCGATATAGGCCTTATCTAATTTTGAATAATCTTCGGTATATAGTTTCTGAAAGTACAGGTGAGGCTTTATTTCAACATTTTCATCGAGTGCTATAAAGCTGGTCTTATCGTGTGCAACAGTTTTCTTATCTCCGCCATCCCATTGAACGGTTGTCAGTATAAGTTGATAGGCTGTTTTTTCACCCTTTTCGCCTTTGATGTTTTGCTTTTTAAGATAATGCATATCTCTAAGCAAATCCAGTATACTGCTCATAAATGAAGCATACTCCTCACCATTGGGTTGCCCTTTGCCAGCTTTCCGAAACTCACTTTTCACAAATCGGCCTAAACGGCTAACTTGCCCAATACTTTGAATAAAAACTTCCCTGGAGCCCTTGTCATTGCCAAGTAGCGATAAAAAATTCGGAGCATCCAGTTTTTCTCCTTTATCTAAAGACCATAATTTTTCTTTATTCAGAAACTCATTGAGCTCATCCTGAACCTGCATCCTATTTTCGTACCGGAGCATTTCAAAGTCGATGGCATACAGATTACGGAAATAATTTAATATTTGAAGTATAAAATCCTTCCGCTTTTGACTATTCCAAGTATCGAGTATTTCGATATTCTGCCAAAGTTTATCGTTGGAGCAATAAGTATCCAGGTTTTCGAAATCGATTTCAAGAAGGGCAGTCTGTTCCAGATTAGGCAGGATATAACGCCATCCTCTCTTTAGGTCCAGAATGATTCGATAAGCGATATAGTTGCGAAGAGCTTTCTTGTTTTTTTCATTTGGAATGATCGGATTACTACTTGGGTTAGTGGCATAATCTTCTTCCTTTAGGTTTAAAGCTTCCTCTACTTTATAGATTAAATCATATATACCCAGAGGAGTAGAGGTATTCCTTAAAACCTTTTCTATGGCCGATCTCAACTGGACCACCTGCATGAAGTCGTTAAAGTGTCCCGATTGCAACGAGGCATCCTGTCTGTTATCGGTGAAACTCATTATTTTCTGCTCCTTAATGGGCTTCCCTTGCCTATGAAGGGCCAATAAGGTTTGTAAAGTAATTAAAGTAGTGGAAGTTGATCTACCTTCGTTTCCCAGAGATATTAATTTACTCTTTTCACTTAGCTTTCCCTCCTGATAAAGAACACCACAGGTTAAATCGTAAATTAAAGGGGCCGGTATAAACCATGCTTTTTCTCCTTCGCCTGGTTTTTCAGAAAAAGCTCCTGTTTTGGTTACATATATCTCACTGGGTAAAAGCAAAGCCTTTATACTATCAACTTTGCCTGTTTTGGTCAGCCATGCTGGCGGTAAAATTTCTTCGAAGTCGTAAATGTTTATTAGCTTGTTGCTATCCAATACCAGGTAACCATCCTTATAGTGTTCCGGAGCACGTTTTAACTTGGTAAATTTAATGCCATTATTTAGCTTAAGATCCTCTTCATTTTTTGGGTTAAGGTTTTCATCAAAATCCCGGAAATCAAGTTTAGGTCCACCCGGATGATCATAATTTTTTCGAACACAAATAAATTCAATTCCACTAATACGGCTAAATACAGTTTGATATACGGGAACTTCTTCCCCAGTTTCGGGCAATATTGCTGTTGGATTAGGTTCCAGCGTTACATATCGCTCACCCGGCTTTTGAAGGGTAACATAAACATACCCAGTTTGGGAAATAAACTGATGCATCTTAAAAGGCAAGACAGTATCTTTTTTATTTGCCATTGCACTCTCAATATTCAACTCCTCTGCACGAACAAGTACTTCAATAATTTTCTTTTCACAATCGGCAAGGTTAGCTCCTGTGGCATTTGTTAACAAACATGCAGTTTCTTTTAACGACTTTGGTTTGTTTCGAACAGGTTCATTTCCATCCTGAACCAAGGCAATCGATCTTTCTAACCAAATTGTCAAAGGGCTATCCAACAATTCATTCTTATTCAATTTAGAAAAGTCTGTAGATAAAGACGCCTTAAGATCATCGTCATCAATAGATGTGTCCTTGGTAGAATAGGTAACAGATTCAACAATTATATCTTCTGAAGTAAATTGTGTATCAAAAAAGCTTCCGGCAACAGTTGCCACCGCTTTTTTCTGCTCCATGATTGAGCCTGAAGCCATTGTAGCTGATGTTCCAATACAAATAATATTTTTATTTTCAGCAAGGCTTTTTATCCTTCTTATCAATAAAGAAACATCAGCACCCTGTCTACCCTTATAAACATGCAATTCGTCGAATACTAAAAAACGAAGATTTTTTAAGAACGATTCACGTATATCCACATCATCCTTTCGAACCATAAGCAATTCGAGCATCATATAGTTAGTAAGCAAAATGTCAGGTGGTGTATGCTTTAGTCTTTCCCTGTCTTCCTGTTTTTCCTGACCGGTATATTTTGAAAATGTAAATGGCAGATCCTTTCCAGTTCTCTTCTTGAAGTTATCGCTAAATGACTTTAATGCAGATTCCTGGGAATTAATAAGTGCGTTAAGAGGATAGACAATAATTGCCTTAATTCCTTTTTCGCTACTATGTTTGAAGAGAAAATTAAATATGGTAGAAATATAGGTTAAGCTTTTTCCGGATCCGGTTCCGGATGTGACAATAAACCCCCTGCCTTCATTTCCTTTGGTAATCGCTTCGGTTTGGTGTTTGTGAATCGACCACGACTCACCATTGTTATCGTAAAAAATATCATTGAACTCATTTACCAAAATTCCTTTTTCAACAAGATCGTTTACTTTACCTCCCGATTTGAAAGAAGGATTGAACTGGATTAAAGGTTGGGGGAATAGTTTTTCGGTTTTGAATTCCTGATTAACCTTCGTGAGAATGTCCTTACCGGCTATATTGATAAAGCTATCGATATACAGTTTATAGTCACTTAGTATATCCTTATGTAGATCGAATATGTTTTTCATTAATTCTGCGTATAGTCTCTAGTCAGTTAAATACAGTATATTATTTTCTCAATAAGACGTTAACTATACCCTTCAGGATGTTATCTTACTCTTTTGGTGGATATAATTGTTACTTCCCAAACCAGAAGGTAAAAGTTAAATATCACAAACCAAAAAGCTAATCAGTTTTGAATTGGATAGAAGTATTTAGCTTTTGAACCCAAGTAGTTAAAATCTATTGTCTAAACGATATAAATATAATATATTTTGGATAAGATTAAACTATTGTAGCTAAAAGCCTACTAGTTTTTAAACATAAATTGAGGGATCTGTTTTATAAACTACCCTTATAATTTTAACCAAAACTTTAAGAATTAATAGTATTTACAACTAAATATTATTTTCATATATAATTATCTAGCAATTAATTCACCGTCTAATTTAATTCCAGTTTTCCCCAGTTTACAATCGTATACGTGGGTGACTTCTGAAATACTCACACATATCAATAGCTAATATTTTTGATATATTCGACATAAGTGTTTTATAACCTGAATATTATATGTGGAAAAATATAATTAGTTATGAATAAATAGTACAAGCAAACTGATTAATTTTAGCATTTCTTTTGAAAAAAATTGCTTTAATTAACCTTCTTGATCCTTCACGCTTAAAAGGATATAGAATAATTTTTCGATCCTATCCAATTGAGACAAAGACCTTGTATTTAATATAAAGAAATAAACCTTTGGACTTACCTGAAAACTATAATTTAATCGATCGGAATAGATTCTCCAATTTACTAAGTACCCCAAAGATAAAGAAGTCCGATGCGTTCGATACCATTTTCATACCGGTTGGGAATCCGAGTATCCATGTATATTCCAGAATAAAATCGACCAGAAAATCGTCAGTCTTTTCGTACTGGTGCTGTTTTGCAAAATAATCTAAAATTGGACGGAATAGCTTTTGAACTTCCAGTCTACTCATTCCTGGAACTTGCGATAGAGGTAAAAGCAATATACCAATTAGCAATGCTGTTTCTTTATCTAAATAGATATTTTCAGCATCGTCCATTACTATATTCCTGTAAAAAGGTAGAGGGAGATCGATATACGGAAGGTGTTCTCTGATGAATGTTACGTTTTTGACAGATTCCCATTTGAGTTCATAGGGAACTTGCCAGGAGGGATTCAAGTGTTTTAACTGAACCAGGGGTAAATATTTATCAGCTTCATCTTTGGTTTCGAACCATTCCTTATGTTGCTGGTAAAAAATACAACATGCTTGATTCAGCAAAAATTGATTAACCCCGCAATGAGGACATACATGGAATACTGGTTTAACTGGTAACTGTGAATAGAATTTCCTCTCTTCAAATTCCAGGCATTCGTAAAGTTCCTCCACCTTTAAATTGTGATACTCAAGTGGGAAATAATACTTCCCGTTAATTTCTGCTTCCCTTGCTTTTAGGGGAGTACATGTTACTCTGGTGAGCATGCAAATACCACCTATTCGTTTACCCCCCTGGCCATAAAAAACCGGACTTTCATTGTTCCCCTCTTTCGCCATATTTTTAACAGTTAAAATGAAGGCAATTATTAAAGCAAGTTTTGTCTGTTTTCGTCTTTATGCTGGTCTATTGTTTAGTTGCTAACGTTACATATAAAATTTGTTGGGGTACAGATAGCTATCGGTATCGAAGCGATTTCCTGTCGGTACGTTAAGAGCTAAATTAGAAGCCAGCACTTTAAAATCCGCAATTCCGCCCCAATAAAATTTATATGATGTTATATGCCGGCTTTGTTTAGTAATTCGTCAACTTGGATCTTTAGAAGAGGTAACTGTTTCAATACAACGCCCCAAATAATTACATCATCAATTTTATCGTAGCCGTGAATCACCCAATTTCGCAAATCAACTATTTTATGGGCATTGTCTATTTTAATGGTGGGATCCAATTTTTATCCTGTTTGCGGCTTC